>DALYUA010000464.1:0-2834 GCA_031993245.1 Buttiauxella sp.
GAATTACATTTTCTGGGTTGCCCCAGACACCCGGAAACCACGCTTTTCGGGTGTTTGTCACCAATCTGGCGGGTCGCTTAGCGGCCCGTTTAACGCTTTCCTTTCTCCCTCCATGCTATAGTCTTCCGCTGTTCCCCCGCAGACGAGAAAAGCTATGTCGACTACTCAGGCCGTTGTCATTCTTTGCACCGCCCCGGACGAGGCCACCGCTCAGGAGCTTGCCGCCCTCGCGCTGGCAGAAAAACTCGCCGCCTGCGTCACCCTGTTGCCGGGCGCTACCTCGCTCTATTACTGGGAAGGAAAAATGGAACAGGAGTATGAGGTGCAGATGCTGCTTAAAAGCGATATCAGTCACCAGGAGGCGCTGCTCGCCTGCCTGAAAGCCCATCATCCCTATCAAACCCCTGAATTACTGGTGCTGCCGGTTACCCACGGAGATAATGAATACCTCTCATGGCTCTACGCATCCTTACGCTGACTTTCCTGCTCTTCAGCTCACAAACTTTTGCAGGCCTGTTCGACAGCCAGGGAAAAACACAATTTGTTCCTGTCGATCGGGCGTTTGCTTTTGACTTCCAACAGTCTGGCAGCCAGCTCAACCTGAACTGGCAGATTAAGCCCGGCTACTATCTCTACCGCCAGCAAATCAAACTCAACCCGAAGCAGGCCGAACTTGCGCCGTTGTCTCTGCCGAAAGGAGCCTTACACGAGGATGAATTCTATGGCAAAACCGAGATTTACACGGACAGCCTGAATTTGCCGATAACGGTCAGCTCCGCAGCCAAAGGCGCAACGCTCAGCGTGATGTACCAGGGCTGCGCCGAGGCTGGATTTTGCTATCCACCTGAGACGCGAGTAGTACCCCTGAGCGCGGTTACTCCCTCTTCCTCCCTCTCTCCGGGTGAGAGGGAGCCAGACAATGCACAACCTACGCAACTCCCCTTCTCTGCGCTCTGGGCATTCCTGATCGGTATCGGCATCGCCTTCACGCCTTGCGTGCTGCCGATGTATCCACTGATCTCCGGCATTGTGCTGGGTGGTAAACAGCGGTTATCCACCGCACGCGCCCTGCTGCTGACTTTTATCTACGTTCAGGGGATGGCGCTCACCTATACCGCTCTGGGCCTCGTGGTTGCTGCTGCCGGATTACAATTTCAGGCCGCGCTGCAACATCCGTACGTACTAATCGGCCTCTCAGCGCTTTTTGTGCTGCTCGCCGCCTCCATGTTCGGGCTGTTCACGCTACAGCTACCTTCTTCGCTACAAACACGCCTAACCCTGATGAGCAATCGCCAGCAGGGCGGTTCGGCTGGCGGCGTCTTTGCCATGGGCGCGCTGGCAGGGCTGATTTGCTCGCCGTGCACCACCGCACCGCTTAGCGCCATCCTGCTTTACATCGCGCAAAGCGGGAACATGTGGCTCGGCGGCGGCACGCTGTATCTTTACGCGCTGGGCATGGGCCTGCCGCTGATCCTTATTACCGTCTTCGGCAACCGTCTGTTGCCCAAAAGCGGCCCGTGGATGGAAACGGTCAAAACCGCGTTCGGCTTTGTGATCCTCGCCCTGCCTGTATTCCTGCTTGAGCGTATATTGGGTGATATCTGGGGAATGCGTCTGTGGGGGCTGCTGGGGGTCGCATTCTTTGGTTGGGCGTTCATCACCAGCCTGCAGGCCAGCAGACCCTGGATGCGTATCGCGCAGATTATCCTGCTGGGTAGCGCGCTTGTTTGTGCAAAGCCGCTGCAGGACTGGGCTTTCGGCAGCGCCGTAACTGCCAGCCAGCCGCACCTGAACTTTACCCGTATTGCCAGCGTCGAACAGCTTGACCAGGCGCTCAGCGCTGCGAAAGGTAAACCGGTCATGCTCGATCTCTATGCTGACTGGTGCATCGCCTGTAAGGAGTTCGAAAAATACACTTTCAGCGATCCACAGGTACAAAAGCAGCTCTCAGATACGGTATTGTTGCAGGCGGATGTCACCGCCAATAACGCGCAAGACGTGGCGCTGTTAAAAGAGCTGAACGTTTTAGGCCTGCCGACGATTCTGTTCTTTGATGCCGATGGGCGCGAGCAACCTGCCGCTCGCGTCACCGGCTTTATGAACGCCGACGATTTTGGCACGCATTTGCGCAATCACGCGCGCTAAACAACACTAATGTGGAATAACCCGTTGAATGACGGAGGAGAAAACCGTGCAACGCGAAGACGTACTTGAACACGCCCTGCACGTCCTTGAACGTGAGGGTATGGCCAACGCTACCCTTGAGATGGTAGCGCATGAAGCAGACTACCCGCTCCAGGAAATAAAGCAGTTCTGGCCAGACAGTGAAGCCCTGCGCTATGACGCTCTGCGCTATCTGAGCCAGCAGGTCGATGTCTGGCGCCGCCAGGTAATGCTTAACGAGGAGCTATCTCTTGAGCAAAAACTCCTGAAACGCTACCAGGCGCTGGCAGAGTGTGTCAGCAATCAGCGCTATCCGGGCTGTTTGTTTATCGCCGCCTGCACGTTTTATCCGGACGCTTCGCATCCTATTCATCAGCTGGCGGACCAGCAGAAAAAAGCGGCCTGGGAGTATACCCACGAACTGCTCACGCAGCTTGAAGTGGACGATCCAGCCATGGTTGCTCATCAAATGGAGCTGGTACTGGAAGGCTGCCTGAGCAAGCTGCTGGTGAAACGCAGCCAGGCCGATATCGATACTGCTCGCCGTCTGGCAGAGGATATTTTGCGCTTCGCCCAGTGCCGCCAGGGCGGCGCGTTAACCTAACCGAGCATACCTGCCCACGCGGAAATAAACAGGCACAGCGCCATCAACCGCTGAAAACGCACCATCG
>DALYUA010000465.1:0-2824 GCA_031993245.1 Buttiauxella sp.
CATACGGTACCGCCAGCGGTACACACGGCCTTTACTTCATCGCCTACTGCGCGCGCCTGCACAATATTGAACAGCAGCTATTGAGCATGTTTGGCGAAACCGACGGCAAGCGCGACGGTATGCTGCGCTTCACCAAACCGGTGACCGGCGGCTATTACTTTGCCCCGTCTTTAGATAAGTTATTAAGCCTGTAGAATCTAACGGTGGATGGCGCTCATGCTTATCCACCCTACAAAGCGCAGGTCGGGTTAGCGTTAAGCCACCCGACAAATAATCCCGCCTGAGTCTTATATCCCTTTCTTATTGCAAATCACCAAACGGTATATAAAAGCGTTACAGCTTTAGCTCTCGTTATAAATAAACTGACGACATGTTAAGCACGATCGTTATCGCAAATAAGGGTGCCCAATGGCAAACACGTCAGTTAAAAAAGTATGGAACGCGCTCGTTGTCTCTGCGTTGCTGGCAGGATCTGCCCATGCAACGGAGCTGCTCAACAGTTCTTATGATGTGTCTCGCGAACTGTTCGCCGCGCTAAATCCGGCGTTTGAACAAAAATGGGCGCAGGAAAATAACGGCGACAAGCTGACGATAAAACAATCTCATGCCGGGTCATCTAAACAGGCGCTGGCGATATTACAGGGCTTAAAAGCTGACGTTGTAACTTATAACCAGGTGACAGACGTGCAGATCCTGCACGATAAAGGCAAGCTGATCCCGGCGGACTGGCAGAGCAGGTTGCCGAATAACAGCTCGCCGTTCTACTCCACCATGGCTTTCCTGGTGCGTAAGGGCAACCCGAAGAACATTCACGACTGGAGCGATCTGGTGCGCCCGGACGTGAAGCTTATCTTCCCGAATCCAAAAACTTCCGGTAATGCGCGCTACACCTACCTGGGAGCCTGGGGTGCCGCAAACAAAGCTGACGGTGGCGATAAAGCCAAAACCGAGCAGTTTATGACCCAGTTCCTGAAGAACGTTGAAGTGTTCGATACCGGCGGCCGTGGGGCGACAACCACGTTCGTTGAAAGAAATCTCGGCGACGTGCTGATCAGTTTCGAATCCGAAGTGAACAATATCCGTAATCAGTACGCGAAAGACGGTTACGAGGTTGTGGTGCCGAAAGTAAATATTCTGGCCGAATTTCCGGTGGCCTGGGTGGATAAGAACGTGAAGGCTAACGGTACGGAAAAGGCGGCTAAGGATTACCTGAACTTCCTGTATAGCCCGGCGGCGCAGACAATCATCACCGACTATTACTATCGCGTGAACAGCCCGGAAATGATGGATAAGCTGAAAGATAAATTCCCGCAGACCGAGTTGTTCACCGTGGAAGATGTATTCGGCGGCTGGCCGGAAGCGATGAAAACGCATTTCGCAAGCGGTGGTGAGTTCGACAAGCTGGTAGCGGCAGGGCGTAACTAATGTTTGCTGTATCTACCAAACGCGTGCTGCCGGGCTTTACCTTAAGCCTCGGCACCAGTTTGCTGTTTGTTTGCCTGATTTTATTGCTGCCGTTAAGCGCGCTGGTCATGCAGCTATCCGAGATGACGCTCGCGCAATACTGGGAGGTGATCTCCAATCCGCAGGTAGTGGCGGCTTATAAAGTTACGCTGCTGTCTGCCGGCGTGGCTTCTGTATTTAACGGTTTTTTCGGCATGCTGATGGCATGGATTTTAACGCGCTATCAGTTCCCCGGTCGCAGCTTGCTGGATGCATTAATGGATTTGCCCTTCGCACTGCCAACGGCGGTAGCGGGTCTGACATTAGCCGGCCTGTTTTCGGTTAACGGCTGGTATGGCGAGTGGCTGGCGCAGTTTGGCATCAAGGTGACCTATACCTGGCTCGGTATTGCGGTGGCGATGGCTTTTACCAGCATTCCTTTTGTGGTGCGCACCGTTCAGCCCGTGCTTGAGGAGCTTGGCCCGGAATATGAAGAGGCGGCAGAAACGCTGGGCGCCACACGCTGGCAGAGCTTTCGCCGCGTTATTCTGCCTGAGCTTTCGCCTGCGTTAATGGCGGGCGTAGCGCTCTCCTTCACACGCAGCCTGGGGGAGTTTGGCGCGGTTATCTTTATCGCCGGTAATATCGCCTGGAAAACGGAAGTGGCGTCGCTGATGATTTTTGTGCGTTTGCAGGAGTTTGATTATCCCGCAGCAAGCGCCATTGCATCGGTGATTCTGGCTGCCTCTTTGCTGTTGCTGTTCACTATTAACACGTTGCAAAGTCGCTTTGGTCGACGAGTGGTAGGTCACTGATGACGGATGTAACCGAATTGAAAAGCTATCGCCGCGCCGGTTTTAACTGGGGAAAATGGATGCTGATCGGCATTGGCATGCTGATTTCGTTTCTGCTGCTGGTGGTGCCGGTAGCGTCGATTTTTGCCGAGGCCTTCTCAAAAGGGCTGATGCCAGCGCTGCAAAATATTGCCGACCCGGACATGCTGCACGCTATCTGGCTGACGGTAATGATCGCCCTGATTACCGTGCCGGTGAATCTGGTATTCGGTATTTTGCTCGCCTGGCTGGTGACGCGCTTTAATTTTCCGGGCCGGCAGCTGCTGCTGACGCTGCTGGATATTCCCTTTGCCGTTTCACCGGTTGTAGCTGGCCTGGTTTACCTGCTGTTTTACGGCGCCAACGGCCCGTTAGCCGGTTTTATGGATGAATATAACATTCAGATTATGTTCGCCTGGCCGGGCATGGTGTTGGTGACAATCTTCGTGACCTGTCCATTTGTGGTGCGCGAACTGGTGCCGGTGATGCTAAGCCAGGGCAGTCAGGAAGATGAAGCGGCTATTTTGCTTGGCGCGTCCGGCTGGCAG
>DALYUA010000466.1:0-2813 GCA_031993245.1 Buttiauxella sp.
TGGCCTACGGCGGCAAGTTCCACACCGTGGGCGCGGTGATGAAGCCGTTCGCCGTTCCGGCGTTCAAGCTGATCGCCGGCGACCGCAGTATTGCAGGTTCGGCTACGGGTTCCCCGCACGAGCTGCGCACGCTGATGAAGCTTGCCGGGCGTGCAAAAGTAGCGCCGCAGACCGAGCTCTATCCGATGTCGAAAATCAACGAGGCTATCCAGCACGTGCGCGACGGCAAGGCCCGTTACCGTGTGGTGCTGAAGGCTGATTTTTGATGTGAAAAAGGCCCCGTGAAGGGGCCTTCAGACTGATGACAAATTCTCAACCAGCACAGGTTGAACCTATACCACCGAATAAAAAATAAGGAAAATCAATGGATTGATTTTCGGCTGATAACCACAAAGAAGGGAAAACCACGCTTTTTCCTTCTTTGTCTGCAATCTAAAGGCCCCGTGAAGGGGCCTTTTAGTGTCGGATGGCGCTGCGCTTATCCGACCTACAACTTACTTTACAGACTTCACAAGGTCTGCAAACACCTCAGCCACGGCAACCGCACCAGGGTCTTTTACGCCGTCCAGATTGTCGCTGTTCACATATGATGAGCGTCCGGCATTGGCTTTCTGCATTTTCGCCGTCGCATCTGCGCCTTCCTGTGCGGCTTTTGCTGCGGCTTTCAGGTCGTTATTCTTCAATGCTTCCAGCGCTGGTTGCAGCGCGTCGATAAGCGTTCTGTCGCCCAGATCCGCGCCGCCGTAGCGTTTCATCTGCTCAAGGCCAAAGAGCAGCGCTTCCGGCAGCGTTTTTTGCTCGCCAACCTTTTGCCCGGCTGCGGTGAAGAAGATGGACATCAGCACGCCGCTGGAACCGCCCATCACCGTTGCCAGCCTGTCGCCCACCAGCTCCAGCAGCGCTGCCGCATCGTTCAGCGGCAGCTTGCCCTGCTCGTTAAGATGCGCGATATCCCTCGCCCCTTCGGCAAAGGTTGAGCCGGTATCGCCGTCGCCCACTTTTGCGTCCAGCGCGTTGAGGTGATTTTCCTGCTCAGTCAGCGTTCTGGTCACGCTTGCCACCAGCGCTTTAGCGGTGGCGTTGTCAGACGGCGTTATTTCCACTTCCCGGCGGAGCAAACTATGTTTTTGCGTTGGCATAGCCAGGTGTTTCACCATCGGCTGCCAGCCTGCGGTTTCCACGCTGGCCTGTAACGCTTTGATAAAATCCTCATTCAGGGCGATGGCCGAGAGCGAAAAGCCTTTCATATCCAGCGCGCTCACCAGCGGCGCAGGGCCGATAAGGTAGGCGAGCTGATCTTTAAGATCCGAATGCGCCAGTTCCCTGGTCAGCAGCGCCATCTCCAGCGACGATACGCCGCCGAGGTTGTTAATCAGTACCGCAAGCTTTGCCTCTGCGCCGGTTTTTTGACGCAGATGTTTAACCAGCGTGGCGATAATTTTTTTGCTGTTCTGCGTATCGATGGTGCTGGCGCCCGGTTCGCCATGGATACCCAGCCCCAGCTCGACGTGGCCGCCTTTAATACGCCCTTCTTCGTCATCGCTGCCCGGCAGGTTGCAGATCTGCATCGCCACGCCCATGCTGGCCACGCTGTCGCAGGCCTGCTGCGCGATGGCTTTTACGTCGCTCAGGGATTTGCCCTGCTCTGCGGCGAAGCCCGCAATTTTGTGTACCAGCGCCGTGCCGGCAATGCCGCGCGGCTGTTTGTTATCCGGCAGCGAGATATCATCGCCGACGATCACCATCTCAACTTTCAGGCCGTGCTTTTTGGCTTTTTCCGCGGCGAGGCCGAAGTTCAGGCGATCGCCGGTGTAGTTTTTCACAATCAACAGGCAGCCGCGGTCGCCAGTTACCGCCACGATAGCGTTCAGCACCGCATCCACGCTTGGCGAAGCGAAGAGGTCGCCGCACACCGCTGCGGTGAGCATGCCTTTACCCACAAACCCTACGTGCGCGGGTTCGTGGCCGGAACCGCCGCCGGAGATAATGGCGACTTTGCTTTTATCCCAGTCGTTACGGACCACGACGCGGATGGCGGGATCTATTTCAAGGCGCGTCAGATTGCGGTAGCGGGAGCTAATGATAACGCCTTCTATGGCATCGTTGACCAGCTGTTTGCGGTCGTTAAAGAAGAATCTGGACATAGGTTCCTTAAAATCTGAAAAATGTATGCAAAGCATAGTTCTTACTTTGGCAGTCGCCGCAAACATGGGAATATGCCGATGACGATATTTATGCGATTGCTATGCTTATGGAAAATTATCACAGGGAAACGCTCATGACCGCGCCGCTGTTAATAGCCAGAACTATCGATAAACAACTGCATTTATTACCCGCGATGGCGAACCGCCACGGGCTGATTACCGGCGCGACGGGCACCGGGAAAACGGTCACCCTACAAAAGCTCGCCGAATCCTTCTCAGAAATCGGCGTGCCGGTGTTTATGGCGGATGTGAAAGGCGATTTAAGCGGCGTAGCTGAAGAAGGCGCGGCGTCGGAAAAGCTGCTGGCAAGGCTTGCGAACATCGGCGTCACGGACTGGTCGCCGCATGGCAATCCGGTGGTGCTGTGGGATATTTTCGGCGAGAAGGGCCATCCGGTGCGGGCCACCGTATCAGACCTCGGGCCGCTGCTGCTTTCCCGGCTGCTGAACCTTAACGAGGTGCAGTCCGGCGTGCTGCAAATCATCTTCCGCATTGCCGACGATCAGGGGCTGCTGCTGCTTGATTTTAAAGATCTGCGCGCCGCCACACAGTACATCGGCGATAACGCGAAGTCGTTCCAGAACCAGTACGGCAATATCAGCAGCGCCT
>DALYUA010000467.1:0-2810 GCA_031993245.1 Buttiauxella sp.
ACCTCTTGCATGCCATGCAAGCGCTCTCCCAGCTGAGCTATAGCCCCGAACCGTAAAACGTGTCGTGTTGACGGGCGGCATAATATGAATTCCTTCGTCAGGTGTCAACGGCAAAATGAAGCCTCGCAATTTGATCGCTGAAAAAGCAGGCAACTCGCTGACATTGCGAGCCTTATCGCAGGTAGACGTTAAACATGTCACTCTTTCGCGTAAAAGGATGCTATAACATGAGCAACTAATTCCCACATTTTTACTCAGGAAATAGTATGCTCAAGGAACGAATGACACCTGAAGAAATTGCGCATCTTACCGGGTTCAGCCGGCAGACAATCAATAAATGGGTACGTAAGGAGGGATGGCAAACATCACCTCGTCCCGGCGTGCAGGGCGGTAAAGCGCGTCTCGTACACGTTAATGAGCAGGTCAAAGAATTTATTCGCAGCGCACAGCGCGTGGCGGAACCCTCCCCTTCTTATTCTCCGGCAGAAAACGACCTTGAACCCTTGCTGCTGACGCTCAGTAAAGAGATGACTCCCGGGGAACAAAAACAGCTGATGTCGCTACTGTTGCGCGAAGGTATTCGCGGGTTGCTCCAGCGACTGGATATTCGTGACCAGTAATATAATGATGAAACTAAAAGATAAAATGACGCCGGCAGAGCTGGCAGATTGCCTTGGTCTGGCCAGACAAACGATTAACCGCTGGGTCAGAGAACAAAAATGGCGCACCGAGACTATTCCCGGCGTAAAGGGTGGCCGCGCTCGCCTGATCATTATTGATAAGCCGGTCCTCGATTTTCTGGCCAATATTCCGGCACTCCGTCATCTGCTGACCGAGCATCAGCTGGCAGAACCGTCCAGCCACTATTTTGTTAACGATGCTGGCGCTATCTGGCGACAGATTGCCGAAACGCTGCATCTGATGACGACTGAAGAGCAGCAGCGCCTGCGGGACCTTCTCGCCCGTGAAGGAATCAGTGGGTTCTTGTCACGTCTCGGTATTGCCAGTCAGAAATAGGTAAAAAAAACGGCAGGATATACCCTGCCGCTTCGTTACGCTTCGAGGAGCAATTCTGAATCAGGATTGCTGGCTTTCGCGTTCTGCAATAAAGGTCAGCGCTTTATTGATACGCTCTACGCTGCGGGATTTACCGATCGCATGTACAGTCACATCAAGAGCCGGTGACTGGCCTGCCCCGGTCACTGCAACGCGCAGCGGCATCCCGACTTTACCCATCCCGACTTCCAGCTCATCCGCCGTCGCCTGAATAGCATGGTGAACATTTTCTGCTGTCCAGTCAGTGATCGCGGCCAGTTTGTCACGCACGACTTCCAGCGGCTGACGAGCAACCGGACGCAGGTGTTTCTTCGCCGCGTCCGCATCAAACTCGTCAAACTCCTCGTAGAAATAACGGCAGCTTGCCGCCATCTCTTTCAGCGTTTTGCAACGTTCACCCAGCAGAGTAACCAGTTCAGCCAGCTGCGGACCGTTACGGGTATCGATATTTTCCTGCTCAATATGCCACTGCAGATAAGTCGCTACGTATTCCGGCGCCATCGAATTAATATAGTGATGGTTCAGCCACAGCAGTTTATCCGTGTTGAATGCGCTGGCCGATTTGCTTACCGCTCCAAGGGAGAACAGCTTGATCATCTCTTCACGGCTGAAGATCTCCTGATCGCCGCTGGACCAGCCCAGACGCACCAGGTAGTTCAGTAGCGCTTCCGGCAGGTAGCCATCATCGCGATACTGCATGACGCTCACGGCACCGTGACGTTTGGAGAGTTTCTTACCGTCATCACCATTAATCATGGAAACGTGGGCATATACCGGGACCGGGGCGTTCAGCGCTTTCAGGATATTGATCTGACGCGGGGTGTTGTTGATATGATCTTCACCGCGGATCACGTGGGTGATCTCCATATCCCAGTCATCCACAACCACGCAGAAGTTGTAGGTCGGAGAACCATCGGTACGACGGATGATCAGATCGTCAAGTTCCTGGTTGCTGAATTCGATTGGCCCACGGATCTGGTCGTCAAAAATAACGGATCCGTCCTGCGGGTTAGCAAAACGTACGACGCAAGGTTCGTTATCGGCATGATGTTCATGGCCGTGGCGGCAGCGTCCGTCATAACGCGGCTTTTCACCGTTTGCCATCTGCTCTTCACGCAGCGCGTCCAGACGTTCTTTGGAGCAATAGCATTTATAAGCGGTACCCGCTTCCAGCATTTCATCAATGACGGCGTTATAGCGGTCAAAACGTTTGGTCTGGAAGTACGGACCTTCATCCCATTCCAGATTCAGCCAGTTCATCCCATCCATGATGGCTTCAATTGCTTCCGGCGTTGAGCGTTCAAGATCGGTGTCTTCAATACGCAGTACAAACTCACCGTCGTTATGACGAGCAAAAAGCCAGGAATAGAGAGCAGTACGCGCGCCGCCAACGTGCAGATAGCCTGTCGGGCTGGGCGCGAAGCGAGTTTTGATTTTCATGAAATGGCCTTACGTTTAATAAAGATGCCGACAACCGGCAGAGTCCGTGGGTATTTATGGGTGAATATTCTAACACCGTGGGCTGATTCCTCAATGTTGTTCAGGTCTGAACGTCACGCTTTGCTATTTTTGTTTATAAATCATGCTCCGCGGATGCTTTTGCGATCGTTTTGGCTAATTTTACGACGAACAAACAAATTATTTAGAAAAGGCGTTGACTCATTTTCAACTCTCCCTATAATGCGACTCCACACAGCGGGGGTGATTAGCTCAGCTGGGAGAGCACCTCCCTTACAAGGAGGGGGTCGGCGGTT
>DALYUA010000468.1:0-2791 GCA_031993245.1 Buttiauxella sp.
TGCATGTGAAGGTCTTCCTGACCGATGCGCGCTACTTCCAGTCGTTTAACAAAGTGTTCAGCGAATTTTTTGCCGACCATCCACCAGCCCGCGTTTGCTGCGTGGCCGATCTGGTAGTGGACTGCAAAGTGGAAGTGGATTTGACCTGCTATAACGCTGAGCGCGCAAAATAAATTTGCTGCTGGCGGGTAAGCCTGTGTGCTGCCCGCCGAAATAATTGTCACATTAATAAATATATCAGGCACGTCTACAGAACGCGCCAGCGGGTTTCCTGTACGTTTTTTTCAGGCGGCTAATTTCATTTTTATTATTAATCTGGAAGTGAGTTATGAATAGTCATGTCTTTTTGATCGGATTCATTATTTATGCTCTCGCCATGATCTGGCTTGGTTGGTTTGTTTCCCGTAACCAAAAAAATGGTGATGACTTTCTGCTTGGCGGCCGTTCCCTGCCGATGTTCTTAACCCTTGGTTCCACGGTAGCAACGATGGTGGGAACCGGTTCAAGTATGGGCGCGGTTGGTTTCGGATACAGTAACGGCTGGGCCGGGATGCTGTATGGCCTGGGGGGTGCGGTAGGTATTTTGCTGGTAGCATGGTGGTTTGCTCCGGTGCGTAAATTACGCTTTATGACCATGAGCGAAGAACTTTCTTATTATACCGGCGCCAGTCATTTAATAAAAAATATCGTCGGTTTACTTATTTTTATTGCTTCTATTGGTTGGCTGGGCGCACATATCCTTGGCGGAAGCATGTATTTGTCCTGGGCTACCGGAATAGATATGACAGTGGCGAAGATTATTATTGCCCTGGCATTTGCTATTTATGTGGTCATCGGGGGATATTCTGCCGTGGTCTGGACAGATACGATTCAGGCGCTTATTTTGTTCTTTGGTTTTATTCTGATGGCGATACTGGCGGTTGTTCATGTTGGTGGCTGGAACGTTATTGAACACGCCATGGATCCTAAGGCGCTGAGTTTCCTCGCCGTTGATAAACTGGGGGCCATTCCTGCGCTGTCGCTCGCAATGGTAATCGGCGTCGGCGTGCTGGCGACACCCTCTTATCGTCAGCGTATTTATTCCGGCAAAGATGTCTCTACCGTGCGCCGTTCCTTCGTCTACACCGGCGTGCTGTATCTGTTTTTCTCCATCCTGCCTGCCATTATCGGTATGGCCGCCTTCACCATGAATCCGTCCCTTGAAAACAGCAACTATGCGTTCCTGTTTGCGACCAGCTTCCTGCCGAGCTTGCTGGGGCTGGTAGTGCTGATTGCCGGTTTGTCCGCCACCATGTCTTCGGCAAGCTCTGACGCCATTGCAGCTGTCGCCATCATGATGCGCGATCTTTACACCATGGTGACCGGCAAAATGCCGCCAGAAAATAAAGCCATCACCTTATCGCGCTGGATGTTGGTGTTTGTTATTGGCCTGGCTTTGCTGTTCGCGCTGACATCTAACGACATTATCAGCTATATCACGAAGATGATCGCCACCCTGATGTCTGGTTTGTTCATCTGTTCGATCCTCGGACGTTTCTGGCTGCGGTTTAACTGGCAAGGCGCGTTAACTGCGCTGATTAGCGGTGCTGCGGTATCTATTGCGGTGCTGCTTAATGACGGCTGGATGGCTTACTGGGGTAACCCTTGTATCCCATCCATACTGGCAAGTCTGCTTTGTGCGGTGGTCGTTACGCTGGTCACTCCGGCAAGCAAAATGAGCCGTGAGGAAGCGCTGGAGATGATTACCCGTGAACGCGAAAACCAGCCGGAAGCCATACCGGTGCCGCTGGGTAAACGCGCTACAGAGAACGCACAATGAGCGAGAGCTATATCGCCGTCGACTGGGGTTCAACGCACCTGCGCGCCTGGCTGTACCGCAGCGGGCAGTGCGTGGACAGTCTGCAACTGCCCTATGGCGTGAGCCGTCTGGTGGAGCAAACCGCGCGTGAAGTGTTCGATAAATATATTGAACCGTGGCGTAAACCAGGCGATGTGCCGGTAGTGATGGCCGGCATGATCGGCAGCGATGCGGGCTGGCAGCCCGTACCCTATCTGGCGTGTCCGGTATCGTTACGTGAACTGAGCGCACAACTTTATGCAGTCGCGCCGCAGGTGTGGATCGTACCGGGTTTGAAAACTGCCCGGAACGTGATGCGCGGCGAAGAAACGCAGTTGTTGGGTGCGATGCAGCTTGCACCCGCTTCCTGCTACGTTTTGCCCGGCACGCACAGTAAATGCGTGCAGGTGGTGAACGGTGCGGTAAGTAACTTTTCCACCGCGATGACGGGCGAACTCCATCACGTCCTGATGAACCATTCGTTAATTGGCAAAGGACTGCCGGAACAGCGCGACGATAGCGTGGCGTTTCAGGCAGGCCTGCACCGCGGCCTGGATTCCCCGCTGCTCGTTAACAAGCTCTTTGAAGCGCGTGCGACACGAGTATTGGGTGAGTTACCCCCTGAATCCATCAGCGACTGGCTTTCAGGTTTGCTGATTGGCGCAGAGGTGGCCGCGATGGAGAGGGTGGAAAACGTGACGCTGGTAGGGGGAGAAGCACTTTGCCGCCGCTATCGCCAGGCTTTTGAAAAGGCGGGGATTACCGCCGATGAAATAGCGGGCGACGCCGCTTTCCAGCAAGGGATAAGGAGTATTTTTGATGCAAGACGCTAAACCTTTAGTCGCGATTTTGCGCGGTATTCATCCCCACGAGGCCAGCGATCACGTGGGTTCGCTTATTGAAGAAGGGTTTCGTTATATTGAGATCCCGCTGAACTCGCCGGAGTGGCAGAAA
>DALYUA010000469.1:0-2784 GCA_031993245.1 Buttiauxella sp.
GGATTTTTGAATAGCTATGCGTAAACGGTTGTTGTCTAACATTGGTAGTTGCCCCTTAGTCATTCCTGTCTGACGTCCAAAAAAAAGCCCCCGAAAGAGTTCTTCCGGGGGCTTCATCACACGTTCATGCACCTCTGGAAGATCTTTTCGTCTCCCAGCACACATCGCCTGAAAGACTAGTCAGGATGATGGTGGTGATGGTGGCTTGTAATCTGAACGCGTGTCATAAAATTCTCGTATGAATGGTTATTCATGATGTGCTTTTAACGTAAACCAGATTCAGCATTGAGCGCAAGGGCTTTTTACCGCCATGTTTAATATTCTGTTTAAGCGCGCTAATTGTCAGTTCGTTTATCGTGGCGTAGCCTTATTACAGGCTAGTTAAAGCAGCGCAGAAGAAAATGCTGCGTCTCAGGAGAGAAGGCATGAAAAAGGTTGCGATTGTCGGGTTAGGATGGTTAGGCATGCCGCTGGCGCTGTCATTATCAGCGCGGGGCTGGCAGGTTACAGGAAGCAAAACTACGCTCGACGGCGTTGAAGCAGCCCGCATGTGCGGTATTGACAGTTATCAGCTGCAACTGACGCCTGAACTGGTTTGCGATAGCGACGATCTTGATGAGCTGCTGAACGTTGACGCGCTTGTCATCACGCTTCCCGCGCGCCGAACCGGCGAAGGCGATGATTTTTATCTGCAGGCGGTGCAGGAAATAGTCGACAGCGCGCTGGCGCATCAGGTGCCGCGCATTATTTTTACCAGTTCAACTTCCGTCTACGGAGAGGCAGAGGGCAGGATAAAGGAAGATTTCCCGCTTAGCCCCGTCACCGCCAGCGGACGCGTATTAAAAGAGCTGGAACAGTGGTTGCATGATTTGCCAGGCACATCAGTTGATATTCTGCGTCTTGCGGGTCTGGTTGGGCCGGAGCGGCATCCGGGACGTTTTCTTGCCGGCAAATCTGAGGTGGCCAACGGGGGTCATGGGGTCAACCTTGTCCATTTAGAAGACGTTATTTCTGCCATTACGCTGTTGCTACAGGCTCCCAAAGGCGGACACATCTATAATTTATGTGCGCCGGTCCATCCATCGCGTGAAGAATTTTATTCTCAGATGGCGCGCCAGCTGAATCTGGTAGTACCGACGTTCCGCGTGCAAGAGAAACCGGGCCACGGGAAGCTGGTGGACGGCAGCCGTATTTGTAATGAACTGGGGTTTGAATATCACTATCCAAATCCGCTGGTAATGCCCATGCAGTAGCGCAGCGGGTGGCATTGCTCGTTACCACCGGGGGCGAGTTTGAAACCATTGCTGGAGGTACTGATTATTCTCGATGCCCTCGATAAAGAAGGAAGCTTTGCTGCGGCGGCGACAAAGCTCTTTAAAACGCCTTCTGCGCTCAGCTACACCGTGCAAAAGCTCGAAAACGATCTCAATATTCAGATTCTGGATCGTTCAGGTCACCGGGCACGCTTTACGCGAACGGGCCAGCTTCTGCTGGAAAAAGGCCGTGAAGTGCTGCATACCGTACGCGAACTTGAACAGCAGGCGATTAAGCTTCATCAGGGATGGGAAAACGAACTGGTGATCGGCGTGGACGACTCTTTCCCGTTTTCATTGCTCACGCCGCTTATCGAAGACTTCTATAAAAGTTACAGCGTGACGCGCCTGAAGTTTATCAATGGCGTGCTGGGCGGTTCATGGGAAGCGCTGACGGAAGGCCGGGCGGATATTATTGTCGGTGCGATGAGCGATCCGCCTTCGCTGAGTGGATTCGGTTTTACCTTACTTGGGCAACTGGAGATAGTCTTTGTCGTCGCTCCCCACCATCCGCTGGCAGAGGCGGAGGAACCGCTAACCCGACGAGCTATTAAACGCAGCAGGGCGGTTGTCGTCGGGGACACCTCCCGCCTTGAACCTTCTCGTGCAATGCATCTCCTGGAAGATCAGGAGGCGATCACCGTCTTTGATTTCAAAACCAAGCTTGAGCTGCAAATCAGCGGTATCGGCTGCGGTTATATGCCGCGCTATATGGCGCAACGCTTTATCGAAAGCGGCGTGCTGATAGAGAAACAGGTCGTCTCTCACGTGCCCTTTGTGCCTGTCTGGATCGGCTGGAATGAGCAAACTGCCGGACTCGCCAGCGAATGGTGGCGGGGTCAAATCGTCGCCAGCCCTGAGATCGCCACCGTCTACGGCATGATAAAAAATAATACTTCCGGGTGAGTGGCAGACCCCTGAGCTCACATCTATTGTTAAAAATGGATCGCTAGCTCTTCTGAATGCGTCTTCGCGATGAAATTTTCACCTCTGCTTAGTTTTGCAGAGGTTTTTTGTGCGCAAGGAGTCCGTATGAAGCAAACCAATCAGCAATGGCAGTCGCGGCGCGAGCAGGCAGTGCCGCATGGCGTCGGAAACTTACTGCCGGTCTATATAGATAAAGCAAAGAATGCCGAATTATGGGATGTGGAGGGCAATCGTTACATCGATTTTGCATCAGGCATCGCAGTTCTGAATACGGGACATAACCATCCGGCCGTGATTGAAGCGGTTCGTCAACAGCTTGACCATTTCACCCATCCCTGTTTTCAGGTTACGCCTTATGGCAACTACATTGAACTTGCGGAACGGCTGAACAAGCTGGCACCCATCAGTGAACCTTGCCAGACGCTGTTTTTAACTACCGGTGCAGAAGCGGTTGAGAATGCGATCAAAATCGCGCGAATTGCTACCGGGCGTTCCGCAGTGATTGCTTTTCGCGGCGCGTTTCATGGCCGCACCTTGTTAGGCA
>DALYUA010000470.1:0-2783 GCA_031993245.1 Buttiauxella sp.
AGCATATCAATACTATGCTGTACGAAGCCGAAACCTTTGCTCGCCTGGTGGCAGACAACGAGGTGGATCATCCGGGACTGGTCACGTCACGCATCACCTCTGAGTTAGCCACAGAAATCCGGGCGCAAACCGGGGTAAAATTCCCGGCAGATGATATTCCTGCGTCCCTTACGGCGTAAAGCTGTGTAAGGGTGTCCGGCAGAACATTGACGGCGTTTATATCTCGTAATATTTTGTTACTCGCAAAGGGGAGTAACTTCATTGCCGGTTAATCGTCATTACGGTGCGCAAGCACCCGGTTGCCGGGCAATGCGAATGTTTTTTTACTTAAAAACCATTCCGCGTTGTAAGTGAGACCTTGCCGGAAGGCGAGATCCCTGTTGCAAGCGAAAGCGGCTGGCGTCTTCCGACGTTGGCCGTTTTTGTTTTGAAGGAATCTCTTATGAATAGTGTTGGCACACCGTTACTGTGGGGCGCTTTTGCCGTTGTCGTTGTCATCATGCTGGCAATCGACCTCCTGCTTCAGGGCCGTAAAGGCTCGCATACCATGTCTATGAAGCAGGCCGCCGCCTGGTCCATGGTGTGGGTTACGCTCTCCCTGCTGTTTAACGCCGCTTTCTGGTGGTATCTCACCGGTACTTCCGGGCGCGAAGTGGCGGATACCCAGGCTCTCGCCTTCCTCACCGGTTATTTGATTGAAAAAGCGCTGGCGGTAGATAACGTCTTCGTCTGGCTGATGCTGTTTAGCTATTTCTCCGTTCCCGCTGCCTTGCAGCGTCGCGTGCTGGTTTACGGCGTGCTGGGCGCCATTGTGCTGCGTACGGTGATGATCTTCGCGGGCAGCTGGCTGATTACCCAATTCGAGTGGCTGCTGTACGTGTTCGGCGCGTTCCTGCTCTTCACCGGCATCAAAATGGCGCTGGCGAAAGAAGACGAAGGCGGTATTGGCGACAAACCGCTGGTGCGCTGGCTGCGCGGCCATCTGCGCATGACGGACAAAATCGAAGGCGAGCATTTCTTCGTGCGCAAAAATGGCCTGCTGTTCGCCACCCCATTGCTGTTGGTGCTGATTCTGGTTGAACTGAGCGATGTGATTTTTGCGGTGGACAGCATTCCGGCGATCTTCGCGGTGACAACCGATCCGTTTATCGTGCTGACGTCTAACCTGTTCGCCATCCTCGGCCTGCGTGCTATGTATTTCCTGCTGGCCGGCGTGGCGGAGCGCTTCTCCATGCTGAAGTATGGCCTGTCGATTATCCTGGTGTTTATCGGCGTGAAGATGCTGATCGTCGATTTCTGGCATATCCCAATTGCGCTTTCGCTGGGCGTGGTGGGCGGTATTCTGGCGCTAACGCTGATAATTAATGCTGTTGTAAATGCCCGCAACGATCGGAAGAAAATGGCGGAATAACGCCTTTCCCCCTGCCCCTCTCCCTCATGGAGGGGGGACTGCCTGAACGCGATTTGTCGACAATGTCACAATATTGTTAATATCCAGTTACAAAACCTGGTTAAAGGCTAAATATTTAGTCATTAACGCTTCCTGCCCCGCCGCTTTTCCTTATACTCGTCCAGGCAAACACATATTTTTACATCCGCTCACTGAAGTGCCCCAGAGTACAGCGGCGGAATGAGACGACCCACTACAGGAAGGTATTAAATGGCAACACAATCCCCGGGACTGATGACGCGCCTGGCGCAGGGCAGTCAGGTCAAACAGATTCTGATTGGTCTGGTGCTCGGCATTGCGCTGGCGCTGGTTTCAAAACCTGCCGCCATTGCGACAGGCTTGTTAGGGACGCTGTTCGTTGGCGCCCTGAAGGCTGTCGCGCCGGTGCTGGTGTTGATGCTGGTGATGGCGTCAATTGCTAATCATCAGCACGGACAAAAAACCAGTATTCGTCCTATTTTGTTCCTTTATCTGCTGGGAACGTTCGCTGCGGCACTGACTGCCGTCGTCGTCAGCTTTGCCTTTCCTTCTACGCTGCATCTCGTCACTGGCGCAACGGATATCACGCCGCCTTCCGGCATCGTTGAGGTTTTGCGCGGCCTGCTGATGAGCATGGTTTCCAATCCAATTGATGCGCTGCTGAATGCTAACTATATCGGTATTCTGGTATGGGCTGTGGGCCTGGGCTTTGCCCTGCGTCACGGTAACGAAACCACCAAAAGCCTGATTAACGACTTCTCTGGCGCAGTGACCTTCCTTGTCAGGGTGGTGATTCGCTTTGCGCCGATCGGTATTTTCGGGCTGGTCGCTTCCACTCTCGCCACCACCGGCTTTGCAACTCTGTGGAGCTATGCACAGCTACTGATGGTGCTCGTTGGTTGTATGCTGGGCGTTGCGCTGGTCGTCAACCCGCTGCTGGTGTGGTACAAGATCCGCCGCAACCCGTACCCGCTGGTATTCACCTGCCTGCGTGAAAGCGGCGTTTATGCCTTCTTTACCCGCAGCTCTGCCGCCAACATTCCGGTAAATATGACCCTGTGTGAAAAGCTGAACCTGGACCGCGATACGTATTCAGTATCCATTCCACTTGGCGCTACCATCAATATGGCCGGCGCGGCCATTACCGTCACCGTGCTGACGCTGGCGGCTGTTCATACTCTGGGCATAGCGGTAGACCTGCCGACAGCATTACTGCTGAGCGTCGTGGCCTCGTTATGCGCCTGTGGTGCTTCGGGCGTGGCAGGTGGTTCGTTACTGCTGATCCCGCTGGCGTGCGGCATGTTCGGTATTCCTAACGAGATCGCCATGCAGGTCGTAGCGGTTGGCTTTATTA
>DALYUA010000471.1:0-2761 GCA_031993245.1 Buttiauxella sp.
TCCGTCGCGCCATTCTCAAAGCCGTGGCGATTCCGGGCTACCAGGTGCCGTTTGGCGGACGCGAAATGCCGATGCCCTATGGTTGGGGAACGGGCGGCATCCAGATTACCGCAAGCGTGATCGGCGAAGCCGACGTGCTGAAAGTCATCGACCAGGGCGCCGACGACACCACCAACGCCGTGTCGATCCGTAATTTCTTCAAGCGCGTGACCGGCGTCAATACTACCGAGCGCACGGAAGACGCCACGCTTATCCAGACGCGCCACCGCATCCCGGAAACGCCGCTGGCTGAAGATCAGATCCTGATTTATCAGGTGCCAATTCCCGAGCCGCTGCGCTTTATCGAACCACGTGAAACGGAAACCCGCACTATGCACGCTCTTGAAGAGTACGGCGTGATGCAGGTGAAGCTGTACGAAGATATTGCCCGCTTCGGCCATATCGCCACGACTTACGCCTACCCGGTGAAGGTAAACCAGCGCTACGTAATGGACCCGTCGCCCATTCCGAAATTCGATAACCCGAAAATGGACATGATGCCCGCGCTGCAACTGTTCGGAGCCGGACGCGAAAAACGCATTTACGCGGTACCGCCATTTACCCGCGTGGAGAGCCTCGATTTTGACGACCATCCGTTTACCGTTCAGGAATGGGACGAGCCCTGCGCCATTTGCGGCTCGCGCCACAGCTACCTGGATGAGGTAGTGCTCGACGACGCGGGCAACCGCATGTTCGTCTGCTCCGACACCGATTTCTGCCGCCAGAACAGCGAGGCCGCTTCCCAATGACGCAACCACTCCTTTCGGTCAATAACCTGACGCATCTCTACGCGCCCGGCAAGGGCTTCAGCGATGTTTCTTTTGAGCTCTATCCGGGCGAAGTGCTCGGTATCGTCGGCGAATCCGGTTCAGGAAAAACCACGCTGCTGAAATCTATTTCCGCTCGTCTCGCCCCGCAAAACGGTGAAGTAGTGTATCTGGACGCGTCACTCTATGAGATGAGCGAAGGCGAACGCCGCCGCCTGCTGCGCACCGAATGGGGCGTTGTGCATCAACATGCGATGGACGGATTGCGCCGCCACGTTTCTGCCGGCGGCAATATCGGCGAAAGGCTGATGGCGACCGGTGCACGCCACTATGGCGATATTCGCGCCACGGCCCAGCGCTGGCTGGAAGAGGTGGAAATTCCTGCTTCGCGCATCGACGACCTGCCGACGACGTTTTCCGGCGGCATGCAGCAGCGCCTGCAAATCGCCCGCAACCTGGTGACGCACCCGAAGCTGGTATTTATGGATGAGCCAACCGGCGGGCTGGATGTGTCCGTTCAGGCACGTCTGCTCGATCTGCTGCGCGGCCTGGTGCGGGAGCTGAACCTTGCGGTGGTGATTGTCACCCACGATTTGGGCGTGGCGCGTCTGCTGGCGGATCGCCTGCTGGTGATGAAACAGGGTCAGGTGGTGGAAAGTGGGTTAACGGACCGCGTGCTGGACGATCCGCACCATCCCTACACCCAACTGCTCGTCTCCTCCGTCCTTCAGAATTAGGTAGGTAACATGACCAGATTACGGGTTGAAAACCTGAGCAAAACCTTTGTCTTACACCATCAGCACGGCATTCGTTTGCCGGTGCTGGCGAATGCCTCGCTTGAAGTGAAATCGGGGGAATGCGTGGTGCTACACGGCCATTCCGGCAGCGGAAAATCCACCCTGCTGCGCTCGCTGTACGCCAACTACCTGCCGGATGAAGGGCATATCTGGGTGAAGCATGGCGACGAATGGCTGGATATTGTCCAGGCCCCGACGCGTGACGTGCTGGCGGTGCGTCGCCGGACCATTGGCTGGGTGAGTCAGTTTTTACGCGTCATTCCGCGTATTTCTGCGCTGGAAGTGGTGATGCAGCCGCTGCTGGATTTGGGTGTGTCGCGTGATGAGTGCGCCGCCAAAGCGGCGGCGCTGCTGACTCGCCTGAACGTGCCGGAGCGCCTGTGGAACCTTGCGCCCTCTACGTTTTCCGGCGGCGAGCAGCAGCGCGTCAATATTGCCCGCGGCTTTATCGTCGATTACCCGATTTTACTGCTTGATGAGCCAACCGCGTCGCTGGATGCGCAAAACAGCGCCGCCGTAGTGTCGCTGATCCTTGAGGCAAAAGCGCGGGGCGCGGCGGTCGTCGGTATTTTCCATGACGAAGCGGTGCGCAATCAGGTTGCAGATCGTCTGCATTCTATGGCTTCGGTGGAGGCGCAACATGATTATCAATAATGTCAAACTGGTGCTGGAAAACGAAGTGGTCAACGGTTCGCTGGAAGTGGCCGACGGCGCGATCCGCAACTTTGCCGACAGCCCGAGCCAGCTTCCGCAGGCGCAGGACGGCGAAGGCGGCTGGCTGCTGCCGGGGCTTATCGAGCTGCATACCGATAATCTGGATAAATTCTTCACCCCCCGGCCAAAGGTTGACTGGCCTGCCCATTCCGCCATGAGTAGCCATGACGCGCTAATGGTGGCAAGCGGTATCACTACCGTACTGGACGCGGTGGCGCTGGGCGATGTGCGCGACGGCGGCGACCGGCTGGAAAACTTAGAGAAGATGATCAACGCCGTGATGCACAGCCAGCAGCGCGGCGTAAACCGCGCCGAACACCGGCTTCATCTGCGCTGCGAACTGCCGCATCACACCACGCTGCCGTTGTTTAAGCAGCTAATCGATCGGGGCGGCGTATCGCTGGTTTCGCTGATGGACCATTCGCCGGGCCAGCGCCAGTTTTC
>DALYUA010000472.1:0-2759 GCA_031993245.1 Buttiauxella sp.
GACCGCGGTTACGAATAGCGATAACCACGCCCTCGAATGCCTGCAGACGTTTTTTAGAACCTTCAACGACCCATACTTTCACTTCCACGGAGTCGCCCGGACGGAAGGAAGGTACATCCTGTTTCATCTGTTCTTGTTCAATTTGCTTAATAATGTTGCTCATAATTTAATCTCTTATCCTGGGTAAACTGATGTATTGGGAGGACTTAGCCTTGCCCATCATGTTTATGCTGCTGTTGTGCATGCTCCTGTTGGAACTCTGCCAGCAACCTTGCTTGCTCTTCAGTCAGAGCCAGGTTTTCCAGAAGTTCAGGTCTTCTAAGCCAGGTGCGGCCCAGCGACTGTTTCAGGCGCCAGCGGCGTATCTGCGCATGGTTCCCCGACAGTAATACCGCCGGTACTTCCATGCCTTCTAACACTTCAGGACGAGTATAGTGTGGACAGTCCAGCAATCCATCAGCAAACGAATCTTCGATTGCCGATGCTTCATGGCCCAGTACACCCGGAATAAACCGTGAGACGGAGTCAATCAGCGTCATTGCCGGTAACTCACCACCGCTGAGAACGTAATCGCCGATTGACCATTCTTCGTCAATTTCGGTCTGGATCACGCGCTCATCGATTCCCTCGTAACGGCCACAAACCAGAATTAACTTCTCGTTGGCTGCCAGTTCACAAACGCCTGCTTGATCAAGCTTGCGCCCCTGAGGTGAAAGATAGATTACCTTTGCGCCTTCCCCTGCCGCCGCTTTCGCTGCGTGGATGGCTTCCCTTAACGGGTTTACCATCATGAGCATACCCGGTCCGCCGCCGTAAGGACGATCGTCCACGGTACGGTGCCGGTCATAAGTGAAGTCCCGTGGACTCCAGCTCTGGATGCTCAGCAGGCCATTTTTAACTGCCCGGCCAGTTACCCCGTAATCGGTAATTGCGCGGAACATCTCTGGAAACAGGCTAACTACACCAATAAACACGAGCCTTTCCCCATCACGCCGTTCTATTACCGTTTATCCGGAGGTTTAGAAACCAGGATCCCAATCTACTTCAATCGTTTGAGTAGCGAGATCGACTTTCTTGATAACCTGCCCATCGAGGAACGGAACCAGCCGCTCCTTGATACCGAACGCATCTTTCAGGTTTGCCTTAATGACGAGTACGTCATTGGAGCCGGTTTCCATCATGTCGATGACTTTACCGAGCTGATATCCCTGAGTGGTTACTACCTGGCAGCCCATAAGGTCTTTCCAGTAGTAGTCACCCTCTTCGAGATGAGGCAACTGCGATGAATCAACCACAATTTCGCAATTGGTGAGAAGATTCGCGGCATCCCGATCGTCAACGCCTTTCAGCTTGATGATCAGATCCTGATTGTGGTGCTTCCAGCTCTCAAGCTGTACTTGCTGCCACTGACCCGCCTTCTGGATAAACCAGGGCTGATAGTCAAAAATGCTTTCGGCGTCTTCGGTGGAGGAAAACACTCTGAGCCAACCACGAATACCGTAGCAGGAGCCCATTTTTCCCAACACGATTGGGTTAACAGGTACCGAAGCTGCGAGTTGATTGCTCATCATGACCACCGTGACAGATTAAGCTGCTTTTTTTGCTTCTTTGATCAGCGTAGATACGCGATCGGAAACGGTAGCGCCAAGGCCAACCCAATGCTCGATGCGATCCAGATCCAGGCGAGTTGCCTCGTCTTTTTCGCCAGCGATAGGGTTGAAGAAACCAACGCGCTCAATGAAGCGACCGTTACGTGCATTACGGCTGTCAGTAACAACAACCTGGTAGAACGGACGCTTTTTAGCGCCGTGACGTGCTAAACGAATAGTTACCATAACATCCTCTTTAGTGAATAAAACACCGGGCTCCATCGAGGGACGGAACCCGGTGTCATATTAAAAGCCCGAAAATTTTACTCATTTGGGCGCAAAAAGCAATCTAAATGAGCTTAACGGCCTGGGAAACCTGGTGGCATCATACCTTTCATGCCGCGCATCATTTTCGCCATTCCGCCTTTCTTCATCTTTTTCATCATGCGCTGCATGTCGTCGAACTGCTTAAGCAGACGGTTAACATCCTGCACCTGCATGCCGGAACCCTGCGCGATACGGCGCTTGCGGGAACCCTTAATGATTTCTGGCGCTGCGCGCTCTTTGAGGGTCATGGAGTTGATAATCGCCTCCATGCGCACCAGCACTTTGTCATCCATCTGGGATTTGACGTTGTCCGGCAACTGCCCCATGCCCGGCAGCTTGCTCATCATGCTCGCCATACCGCCCATGTTTTTCATCTGCTTGAGCTGCTCAAGGAAGTCGTTGAGGTCGAAACCATCGCCTTTCTTCAGCTTGCTGGCGAGTTTCTCAGCCTGCGCGCGGTCAACTTTGCTTTCGATATCTTCAATAAGCGACAGCACGTCGCCCATGCCCAGGATACGCGAAGCGATACGATCCGGATGGAATGGCTCAAGCGCTTCGGTTTTTTCGCCGACGCCGAGGAATTTAATCGGCTTGCCGGTGATATGACGAATAGACAGAGCCGCACCGCCGCGCGCATCGCCGTCGACCTTGGTCAGCACCACGCCCGTCAGCGGCAGCGCTTCGTTAAACGCCTTCGCGGTATTTGCAGCATCCTGGCCGGTCATGGCGTCGACCACAAACAGGGTTTCAACCGGATTAATCGCGGCGTGTACCTGTTTGATCTCATCCATCATCGCTTCGTCTACGTGCAGACGACCGGCGGTATCCACCAGCAGCACGTCG
>DALYUA010000473.1:0-2759 GCA_031993245.1 Buttiauxella sp.
AGGCTAGTCAATCAGGATCGGATCAAACTGCGGGCGCATCGTTGAACAGTCCGGGCTGGTCATCAAAAACTCGCTGAAAGGCGTATTGGTGAAGGTGATAACCGCGTGATGGGAATAGACCGAGGAGCCATGCGGCACCACAAGCTGCCCACGCGATTTGGCGATAGCGGCAATTTCCACAAGCGTCGTCAGACCGCCACACCAGCCAACGTCCGGCTGCATAATATCGATGCCTGTTTCCGCCAGGGTGCGGAATGACTGGAGCGTGCCGTGATGTTCACCGCTGGTGACCATCATTCCCGCAGGCGCGTTACGTTTGAGCTCACGGTAGCCTTCATACTGCTGCGGCGGCAGAGACTCTTCTATCCACTTCAGGTTGTACGGCGCACAGGCATGGGCAAGTTTGGTGGCATAATTAACGTCCTGGCTCATCCAGCAGTCGAGCATCAGCCAGAAATCCGGGCCGCATTTTTCACGGTATTCCGCCACCATCGCCGCATCTTTACGGATCCCCGCATCGCCATCATGCGGCCCCCAGTGCGTCGGCATCTTCCCGCCGATAAAGCCCATTTCTTTGGCGAGGTCGGGACGCGCGCCCGTTGCATAGAACTGGATCTCATCACGCACCGCCCCGCCAAGCAGCTTGTAGACCGGCAGGCCAACCACCTTGCCAAACAAATCCCACAGCGCCAGATCGACACAGGAAATAGTGTTCATCACCAGACCGCCGGAGCCGGCGTAATAGAGCGTAGCGCCCAGCATCTGGTCATGGATAAGCTTGATATCGCTGACGCACTTGCCTTCAATAAAGCGGTTAAGGTGCTTCTCAACGATAAAGCAGCCCATTTCCCCGGCGGTGGAAACCGCAAATCCTGTCTGGCCATTATCGGCCTCCACCTCCACCACCAGCGTACCCAGCACGTTAATCCCGAAAGACTGACGCGATTGCTCGTACTGCTGATATTTACTCATCGGCGTCGCGATATGGTCGTCTATCCAGTGCTGATTACCCTGATCGTGGTAATCAGCCCCGCCGCTGCCTTTCTCGGCCGTTGCACCGCCAAGATACCAGGCGCGAACTTGTTTTATTTTAGGTAGGGTCATCGGCTGCTCTCCTCAGGTAATAGTTATGATGCTTTCAGGTCGAAAGGGCTTCGCCAGCCGAGCAGGCGGGAAATATCTTTCGCGCAGGCAAGGGTCTGGCTGGCAATCAGGTCGCGATTGTCGTCGTTGATTTGTAATCGGGTGCCCACCACGGAAATCGCGGCGCTAAGATCGTTGCGTCCGTTGAATATCGGGGCGGCGACACAGCGTACATCGGCGTAATCCTCTCCGTGGTCATAGCTCCAGCCCTGACGACGAATCTTGCCGATCTCCTCCGCCATACGTTCAGGTGTGGTAATCGAAGTTGGCGTTCTCGGGCTGAAGTCCAGTCCGGCAATAATAGTTTCGCGCAGCGGTGACGGCTGCCAGGCCAGCAGGCATTTGCCTATGCCGGAGCGGCTAAGCGACAGACTCTTGCCTTCATGCGAGCGCACGCTAATAGTGGCGGAGGATTCGATTTTGAGGATGTAGTAGGCGTTTGCGTTATCAATAATGCCGAGGTGACAAAGCAGCCCGGTCTGTTCCATCAACCGGGTAAGGCGGCTGCGGGCAATATCACGTAAATCGATTTTGCTTAGCGCATGGCCTGCCAGTTCCACCAGTTTGGTCCACAGACAGTAGTTATCCTGCGCATCCACCGTCACAAAACGATGCTTTTTTAGCTCGGCAAGCAGCAGATAAAGCGTACTTTTCGGGATCCCCAGCTCGCTGATAAGCGTTGCCGCACTGGACGGCCCTTTTAACGCGATGAAATTCATGATCTCAATGGCGCGCGTCAGGGCGGGCACTTTGGTTGATTCCATTAGATTGGACTCCAGTCTCGTCTGATGGAATCAAGTGTGGCGGCGGGAGCAGAATGCTTATGTGAAGCGGATCAAACTTCGCCGCTCCATCGACTTATAGGGATTTTTTGAACTGATAAATGTGATAAAAGACGCAGATTTTTTTGTGAGTAGTACAACAGGTTGTACTCAGCCGCAGGCCCGGTTAAAAAATAGAGCGGCCTATACGCTGCGCGAGAAGTTCCAGGGCAGCCGTGCCCGCCAGCGAGTTACCTGATGCGTCCAGCTCCGGGCTCCAGACAGCAATCGACATCTCATGCGGTACAATGGCAATAATCCCGCCGCCTACGCCCGACTTTCCCGGCATGCCAACGCGGTAAGCGAACTCACCCGCACCGTCGTACATTCCGCTCGTTACCATCAGCGCATTTATCTGGCGCGTTTGCCGGGCGCTGATGACCGGTTCATCCAGCTGCAGCGCGCGTCCCTGATTCGCCAGAAAAAGAAATGCTTTCGCCAGCTCAAGGCAGCTCATTGTTAATGCGCAATAATGGAAATAGTTCTGCAGCACGGTGGTGACGTCATTATCAAAGTTACCGAATGACTTCATCAGCCAGGCAATAGCCGCGTTGCGGGCGGAGTGGTCGAACTCCGATTTTGCTACCCGCGTATCGTAAGCAAGATCTGTTTTATCGGCGAGCTGGCGCACAACCTCAAGCATACGCTGCCTTGGCGCGCTCAGGCGCGTTTGCAACATATCGCATACCACCAGCGCCCCGGCATTGATAAAAGGATTGCGGGGCTTGCCCTGTTCGAGCTCGAGCTGTACCAGAGAATTGAAGGAGTGACCGGAGGGCTCTTTCCCGACCCGCC
>DALYUA010000474.1:0-2754 GCA_031993245.1 Buttiauxella sp.
AATCCCGATCTGCGCTTTTATACCGGCATCAAACGCATGCTTCACCGGGCGTAATTCGCTAACCGTATCGGCAATCTCCAGGATATCCCGGTGGCAGCCGCGGCCCGTGACAATCACCGTTTGACCGGCAGGGCGCTGCTGGAGCGCATCCAGCACTTCCTGAAGCGGCAGGTAGTCGTAGGCCACCATATAGGTAATTTCATCAAGCAGCACCATATCCAGCGAGCTGTCCGCCAGCATGCGCTTTGCGTGTTGCCAGACAGCCAGACAAGCTTCGGTATCCGTTTCGCGATTCTGGGTTTCCCAGGTAAAACCTGTCGCCATCACCTGGAACTCCACCCCGTGCGGCTCCAGCAAATTACGTTCACCATTCGGCCACTGGCCTTTAATAAACTGGATGACGCCGACTTTTTTACCATGGCCGACAGCGCGGGTCGCGGTACCAAAAGCTGCGGTGGTTTTGCCCTTTCCGTTGCCGGTAAACACAAGCAAAATACCGCGCTCAAGCTGTGCGGCTTCGATGCGGGCGTCTACTTTTTCTTTCTGACGCTGGGCCCGCTGCTGGTAACGATCGTCACTCATTCGGATATTCCTGGTTTACGGTTAGGTTGGGCGTCAAAGCTCATGCCGGTTTTGCGACGGCTGTCATCGCCCATCAGCCACAGATAAAGCGGCATTAAATCACGCGGCGTTTTGAGTTTTTCTGGATCTTCCGATGGGAAAGCGCTGGCCCGCATCGCCGTGCGCGTACCGCCCGGATTGATGCAGTTCACGCGCAGGTTTTTTTGCTTATACTCTTCTGCCAGCACCTGCATCATGCCTTCGGTGGCAAATTTTGATGCGGCGTAGGCTCCCCATCCGGCGCGCCCCTGACGACCGACGCTTGAGCTGGTGAAAACCAGTGAGCCTGCATCAGATTTAAGCAGAAGGGGCAGTAGGGCCTGAGTAAGGAAGAAGGTGGCGTTCACATTTACCTGCATCACGTTCTGCCAGGTTTGCGGATCCTGCTGGTCCATCGGCGTTACATCGCCAAGGATCCCGGCGTTGTGCAGCACGCCATCCAGGCGCGGCACCAGACCTGCGAGTTTCTGCGCCAGGCGTTCGCAATCCTGTGGCGTGGCGGTCAGTAAATCCAGCGTAAACCAGTGCGGCGCGCCGCCTTGAACGCTTAACTCTTGCGCTACGGCACGCAGCTTATCTTCATTGCGCCCCAGCAGAATAACGCAGGCGCCATAGCGCGCATACGTCAGCGCTGCCTCGCGGCCGATACCGTCGCTGGCTCCGGTGACCAGAATAATGCGGTTTTGCAGTAAATCGGTTTTCGGTTGGTAATGCAAAATTTGCTCCTCGCGCGATGCAGGCAGGCGCTCACGTCTTATTTCTCATCGTTTTTGGTTCACAAGGCTTTATGCCTGAAAGAAAGGGGTATTTCAATCGGCCAGCAGGATACATTGCCTTTAATTAACATTTTGCAAAAGTTTCCCGGCCGTAAATCCATTCGGGAAGCTATGCCGCAGCGTTTATAGTTGTATGCAGACGTGAGTGGCCCGCTCGGGTACACTCCATCCTTATGATTAATGCTCTGAAATAAAGGCGGAATACGTGGATTTTATTGCGAACTATGGATTGTTTCTGGCCAAAATCGTCACGGTTGTCGTCGCGATAGCGGCCGTTGTCACGCTGGTGGTGAATGCTGCTCAGCGCAAAAAGCACCAGCGTGGCGAACTGCGCCTGACTAATTTAAGCGAGCAGTATCAGGAGATACGCGAAGATATGCAGGTAGCGCGTCTTGACGATCATCAGCAAAAGTTGTGGCATAAGGGACAGAAAAAAAAGCACAAACTTGAGGCAAAACAAGCTAAAGCGCGTGCTAAACGCGGCGAAACGGTCATTTCTGACAAGCCGACTCTCTATGTGCTGGATTTTAAAGGCAGTATGGATGCGCATGAGGTGGCTTCCTTGCGTGAAGAGATCACGGCTGTGCTGGCGGTAATTAAGCCTGAAGATGAAGTCCTGCTGCGTTTAGAAAGCCCGGGCGGCGTAGTGCATGGTTATGGACTTGCCGCATCGCAGCTACAGCGCCTGCGTGAGAGCAAGGTTCGTCTGACGGTCACGGTTGATAAAGTCGCCGCCAGCGGAGGCTATATGATGGCCTGCGTGGCGGATCGTATCGTTGCCGCTCCGTTTTCTATTATTGGCTCCATCGGCGTGGTGGCGCAGGTGCCAAACTTTCATCGACTGTTAAAACGTAATGATATTGACGTGGAGCTGCATACCGCCGGGCAGTACAAACGCACCCTGACGCTGTTCGGTGAAAACACCGATCAGGGTCGCGAGAAATTCCGCGAAGACCTGAACGAAACCCATCTTCTCTTTAAGCAGTTTGTGCATGAAATGCGTCCCGGGCTGGATATTGATGCAGTGGCTACCGGTGAACACTGGTATGGTCTGCAGGCCAAAGAGAAAGGGCTGGTGGATGAGGTCAGCACCAGCGACGATCTGCTGATTAGCCTGATGAAAAACCATGAGGTTATCGGCGTACGTTTCGCGCAGCGCAAAAAAATGATGGAAAGGTTTACGGGAAGCGCGGCAAACAGTCTCGACCGTCTGTTGCTGCGCTGGTGGCAGCGCGGTGAAAAGCCGCTATTGTAAATAGAAGGTAAAAGCGAGGCCCCGGCCTCGCTTTTGGTTTTAGGTCAGCAGATGGTATTTTTCGGACATCACATGGGCGAGGTGCTTGAACATATTAAACAC
>DALYUA010000475.1:0-2747 GCA_031993245.1 Buttiauxella sp.
TATGCTAGCGGCTGGCAGGGCTGGATTCAGATTGAAAACTTCAGCGCATGGCACGGCCTGCCGGTTGCCACTAAAAATAATGGTTTTGACGGCACCGATGCGGTTCTTGAATTTAACAAGCCAGAGCAGGTAAAGCATATTGCCCTGCTTGAGGAGCTGAATAAGAAAGGTGATTTCAGCTACTTTGGCCGCAAAGACGAATCTACCGAGAAGTTCTATAACGGCGACTGCGCGATTACCACGGCTTCTTCCGGCTCGCTTGCCGACATCCGCCACTACGCCAAATTCAACTACGGCGTAGGCATGATGCCTTACGATGCAGACGTGCCGAATGCGCCGCAGAACGCCATTATCGGCGGTGCCAGCCTGTGGGTCATGCAGGGCAAAGACGCCGCGACTTACAAAGGCGTTGCCGAGTTTATGCAATTCCTTGCTCAGCCAGAAATCGCCGCTGAGTGGCATCAGAAAACCGGCTACCTGCCGATCACCAAAGCCGCTTACGACCTGACCCGCGAGCAGGGCTTCTACGAGAAAAATCCAGGGGCGGATATCGCCACTCGTCAGATGCTGAACAAGCCGCCGTTGCCGTTCACCAAAGGGCTACGCCTGGGCAACATGCCACAGATTCGCACCATCGTGGACGAAGAGCTGGAATCCGTATGGACCGGCAAGAAAACGCCTCAGCAGGCTTTAGACAGCGCGGTTGAGCGTGGGAATCAACTTCTGCGTCGTTTTGAGCAGTCGACTAAGTCCTGATTGCGTCGGATGGCGCTTCGCTTATCCGACCTACGTTTAACATGGCTGACGATGGCGCGGCGTAGGGTGGATAAGCGCCAGCGCCATCCACCTTCGCCGTTTCAAAGAGCAATGCTATGTCCTCATCTCGTCCGGTGTTCCGCTCAGGCTGGCTTCCCTACGCGTTAGTTCTGCCGCAGTTGATTATCACCGTTATCTTTTTCATCTGGCCTGCGGGCGAAGCGCTGTGGTACTCGTTGCAAAGCGTTGACCCCTTTGGGCTTTCCAGCACCTTTGTCGGGCTGGATAACTTTACCCAGCTTTTTCACGACAGTTACTATCTGGACTCTTTCTACACCACGCTGATTTTTAGCGGCCTGGTCGCGGGCAGCGGGCTGCTGGTATCGTTGTTTTTCGCAGCCCTGGTGGACTACGTCGTGCGCGGCAGCCGCTTATATCAGACGCTGATGCTGCTGCCTTATGCTGTCGCCCCTGCCATTGCTGCGGTGCTGTGGATCTTCCTGTTTAACCCGGGACGCGGCTTGCTGACCCATGTGCTGGAGCAGTTCGGTTATCACTGGAACCATGCGCAAAACAGTGGCCAGGCGATGTTCCTGGTGGTATTTGCCTCGGTATGGAAGCAGATCAGCTACAACTTTCTGTTCTTCTTCGCGGCGCTGCAATCTGTTCCCCGTTCGCTGGTTGAGGCTGCGGCTATTGATGGTGCCGGGCCGGTACGGCGCTTCTTCAAATTATCGCTGCCGCTGATTGCGCCGGTGAGCTTCTTCCTGCTGGTCGTGAATCTGGTGTACGCCTTTTTCGATACCTTCCCGGTTATCGATGCCGCAACAGGCGGTGGCCCGGTGCAGGCGACTACCACGCTTATCTACAAAATCTATCGTGAAGGATTTGCCGGGCTGGATCTCTCCGCGTCGGCCGCACAATCTGTGGTGCTGATGCTGTTGGTCATTGTACTGACGGTCATCCAGTTCCGTTTCGTGGAACGTAAGGTGCGCTACCAATGATTGAGAACCGTCGTGGGCTGACAATCTTCAGCCACATTATGCTGATCCTCGGCATTACCGTGATTCTGTTTCCGCTGTATGTCGCGTTTGTTGCCGCGACGCTGGACAACGCTGCCGTATTCCAGACGCCAATGACGCTGATCCCCGGCGGCCATCTGCTGGAAAACATGACCACTATCTGGGTACACGGCGTGGGTGCTAATAGCGCGCCGTTTGGCCTGATGCTGTTCAACAGTTTTGTCATGGCGCTGGGCATCACGATGGGCAAAATCGCCGTGTCGTTGCTCTCTGCCTTCGCCATCGTCTGGTTCCGCTTCCCGCTGCGTAACCTCTTTTTCTGGATGATTTTTATCACCCTGATGCTGCCGGTTGAGGTGCGCATTTTCCCGACTGTGGAGGTTATCGCCAACCTGAAAATGCTCGACAGCTACGCGGGGCTGACCTTGCCGCTGATGGCTTCGGCAACTGCCACGTTCCTGTTCCGTCAGTTTTTTATGACGCTGCCGGACGAGCTGCTGGAAGCCGCACGCATCGACGGCGCATCGCCGATGCGTTTCTTCCGCGACATTGTGTTACCGCTGTCGAAAACCAATCTGGCGGCGCTGTTCGTTATCACCTTTATCTACGGCTGGAATCAGTATCTGTGGCCGCTGCTGATTATCAGCGACGCGGATCTTGGCACCGCCGTGGCGGGCATCAAAGGGATGATGTCCTCCGGTGAAGGCACGACCCAGTGGAACCAGGTGATGGCGGCCATGTTGCTGACCCTTATTCCTCCGGTAATTATCGTTTTAGTGATGCAGCGCGCGTTTGTGCGTGGTCTGGTTGATAGTGAGAAATAACCCATGGCAGGACTGAAATTACAGGCAGTAAGCAAAAGCTGGGATGGTAAATCCCAGGTCATCCAGCCGCTGACGGTCGACGTGGCGGACGGTGAATTTATCGTCATGGTCGGCCCTTCCGGCTGTGGAAAATCCACATTGTTGC
>DALYUA010000476.1:0-2729 GCA_031993245.1 Buttiauxella sp.
AGCACAATGCCGTCTTCTTCACGCTTGTAGATAGCACCGCTCGGGCAGGTGGCGACACAGGCCGGGTTAAGGCAGTGTTCGCACAGGCGCGGCAGATACATCATAAAGGTGTTTTCAAACTGGCCGTACATCGCCTTCTGCATGTTTTCGAAGTTCTGATCTTTGGCGCGTTTTTCAAATTCGCCGCCAAGGATCTCTTCCCAGTTTGGACCCGCTTCGATTTTATTCATCCGCTGGCCGGTGATCAGCGAGCGCGGACGCGCTATCGGCTGATGCTTACCTTCCGGCGCGTTATGCAGATGCTGGTAGTCATAGTCAAACGGCTCGTAATAATCGTCGATGCCCGGCAGATGCGGGTTAGCGAAGATTTTACCCAGCAGCATGGCGCGGTTGCCCATGCGCGGCTGCAGTTTGCCGTTGATTTTACGGATCCAGCCGCCCTTCCACTTCTCCTGGTTTTCCCAGTCGTTCGGATAGCCGATACCCGGTTTGGTTTCCACGTTGTTAAACCACGCGTATTCCATCCCTTCGCGGCTGGTCCAGACGTTTTTACAGGTCACAGAACAGGTGTGACAGCCGATGCACTTATCAAGATTCAGCACCATGCCGACTTGTGAACGAATTTTCATTTTACGCTCTCCTGTTTCTGGTCATTACCTTCACCGTCTAACCAGTTAATGTCTTTCATCTTACGCACCACGACGAACTCATCGCGGTTTGATCCCACGGTGCCGTAGTAGTTAAAGCCGTACGCCAGCTGCGCATAACCGCCAATCATATGGGTCGGTTTCGGGCTGATACGGGTGACCGAGTTATGGATACCGCCACGCTGGCCGGTGATTTCAGAGCCCGGCAGGTTCACGATGCGTTCCTGAGCGTGGTACATCATCGTCATGCCTTCCGGCACACGTTGGCTGACCACCGCACGCGCGGTTAGCGCGCCGTTTTTATTGAACACTTCAATCCAGTCGTTATCTTCAATGCCCAAATCTTTGGCATCGATTTCACTCATCCACACAATCGGCCCGCCACGGGAGAGCGTCAGCATCAGCAGGTTATCGCTGTAGGTGGAGTGAATGCCCCATTTCTGGTGCGGCGTCAGGAAGTTCAGCGCTTTTTCCGGATTGCCGTTGGATTTTTTACCCATCACGCCTTTCACCGAGCGGGTATCAATCGGCGGACGGTAAACCAGCAGGCTTTCGCCGAAATCACGCATCCACTGATGATCCTGATAAAGTTGCTGACGGCCGGAAAGCGTGCGCCACGGAATTAGCTCGTGAACGTTGGTGTAGCAGGCGTTATAAGAAACATGCTCATCTTCAAGGCCTGACCATGTCGGGCTGGAGATAATTTTACGCGGCTGGGCCTGAATATCACGGAAGCGAATTTTTTCCTCTTCTTTCGGCTGCGCCAGATGCGTATGGTCACGGCCGGTAAACTCGCTAAGCGCAGCCCAGGCTTTCACCGCCACCTGACCGTTGGTTTCCGGCGCAAGCGTCAGGATCATTTCTGCGGCGTCGATTGCCGAGTTGATCATCGGCTGGCCTTTCGCCGGGCCTTCTGCCTTGGTGTAATTCAGTTTACGCAGCAGATCCATTTCGGCCTGGGTGTTCCAGGAGATACCTTTGCCGCCGTTGCCGATGGTTTCCATCAGCGGGCCGATAGAGGTGAAGCGCTCATAAGTTGCCGGATAGTCACGCTCTACCACCATCAGGTGCGGAGCGGTTTTACCAGGAATCAGGTCGCATTCGCCTTTTTTCCAGTCCATCACACCAAACGGCTGCGCCAGCTCTGCCGCGGAGTCATGCTGAATCGGCAGCGTCACCACGTCGGTTTCTTTGCCCAGATGACCTACGCACACCTCAGAGAATTTCTTCGCGATATCTTTGTAGATTTCCCAGTCGCTTTTTGACTCCCAGGCCGGGTCTACAGCGGCAGAAAGCGGGTGAATAAACGGATGCATATCCGAAGTATTCATATCGTCTTTCTCATACCAGGTTGCGGTAGGCAGGACAATATCGGAATAGAGGCAGGTGCTCGACAGGCGGAAGTCCAGCGTCACCACCAGATCCAGCTTGCCGTCGAGGCCGTTGTCCACCCATTCAACTTCTTCCGGCATTACGCCGCCTTCACGGCCCAGATCCTTGCCCTGAATACCGTTCTCGGTACCGAGCAGATACTTAAGCATGTACTCATGGCCCTTACCGGAAGAACCCAGCAGGTTTGAACGCCAGACGAACAGGTTGCGAGGATGGTTATTGCCCGCGTCCGGCTGCTCTGCCGCAAAGCGAATATCGCCGCTTTTCAGCTGCTGTACGGTGTAATCCGCCGGGGACAGACCAGCGGCTTTCGCCTGGGCCGCGATTGTCAGCGGGTTAGTATTCAGCTGTGGCGCAGATGGCAGCCAGCCCATGCGCTCGGCGCGCACGTTAAAATCAATCAGATGGCCGCTATAGCGGGATTTATCCGCCAGTGGAGACAGCAGCTCTTCCGCCGTTAACGACTCGTAACGCCACTGGCTGGAGTGGTTGTAGAAGAAGGAGGTGCTGTTCATATGACGCGGCGGACGCTGCCAGTCAAGGGCAAACGCCAGCGGTGTCCATCCGGTTTGCGGGCGTAGCTTTTCCTGGCCCACGTAGTGCGCCCAGCCGCCGCCGCTTTGACCAACGCAGCCACAGAAGACCAGCATATTGATCAGGCCACGGTAGTTCATGTCCATGTGGAACCAG
>DALYUA010000477.1:0-2722 GCA_031993245.1 Buttiauxella sp.
CTTACAACAAAAAACTATGGACCGTATCGCTTTCAGAAATGGAAACCTCATGGCTGGGCGGGCGAGTGCCGCTGCCGGATTTAGCGCAGATTATCGAAGGGGCTATTGAACCCGTTGGCAAACCGATGGGGCCAAACGCGCGCTTTGGCTATCCGCTGAAAGGTGGTTTCCAGGCGCTGATGTCCGGCTTTTTGCCGCATATTCAGGGCGTCGTGGAGACAGGCGCTGAGATAAGCCAGATATACCCCGCTCAGCATATTGCCGTGCTTCGTGACGGCAGGCACTACCGCTACGAACAGCTAATCAGCACTATGGTTCTGCCTGAACTGATCAGGATGATGGGAAATGAAGCTCCTCCCGAAGTACGGGCGGCGGCCAACGGTTTACATCATGTGTCAGTCAGGTGTGTAAACCTTGGCATCGGGCGGGCGGATATAACGGATAAGCACTGGATCTACTTTGCAGGCGATACCGTGTTTCACAGAATATTTGTGCAGGGAAATGCGAGCCCCGGGTGTAATCCCCCTGGCTGTTGCGGGCTGACGTGTGAAATAAGCTATTCGGACAGCAAACCGCTGCCGCTGGAAGGGAAAGCGCTGACAGAAAGATGCATTCGCGAATGCATTGCGGCAGGCATCTTCAACGCTGACGATGCGATTATCACCAGCAATCAAATCGATATCCCGTTTGCCTATGTTATTTACGACAGGCAGCGCAAAAACAACGTTGAGACGATACGCAAGTGGCTACTGACCCAGGACATTACGCTCGCCGGACGCTACAGCGAATGGGAATACTATAATTCCGACCACGCTTTCCTTGCCGGTAAGACCGCCGCCGAAAAAGTGAAAAGCCGGGGTTATGTGCGTTCGGGGTCCGACTCGTAAAGAAAATCCACGCGATTGCGTGGATTTTCCGTCAGCACCCGTAAGAGTTTAAAGCACGCCTTGCCCCAGCATCGCATCGGCTACTTTCACAAAGCCTGCAATATTCGCGCCGCGCACGTAATGGGTTTGTTTGCCCTCGCCGCCGTAGTTGACACAGGCTTCGTGGATATCCAGCATGATGTGATGCAGGCGAATATCAACCTTCTCGGCTTTCCAGCTCAGACGTGCGGCGTTTTGCGCCATTTCCAGACCGGATGTCGCCACGCCGCCCGCGTTGGCCGCTTTGCCCGGTGCGAACAGCACGCCGGCTTCAAGGAACAAATCGGTAGCTTCGATTGTGGTTGGCATATTCGCGCCTTCCGCTACGGCTTTCACGCCGTTGGCGATAAGCGTGCGCGCCGCCTGCTCATCCAGTTCGTTCTGGGTGGCGCACGGCAGGGCGATATCAACCGGTACGCTCCACGGCTGCTGGCCTTCCAGGTACGTCAGGCCAAACTCTTGCGCATAATCCGCTACACGGCCATCGCGGCTGGCTTTGATTTCGCACAGGCGAGCCAGTTTTTCTGCGGTGAAACCCTCTTCATCAACCACAGTGCCGTTTGAGTCTGAGGCTGTAACCACCCGAGCGCCGAGCGCCATCGCTTTTTCGATGGCATATTGAGCCACGTTACCGGAGCCGGACACCGCAACGCGCATGTCTTCAAAGCCCAGCCCGTGGCGTTGCAGCATGGCGTCGGTGAAGTAGATCAGACCATAACCGGTGGCTTCAGGCCGGATCAGGCTGCCGCCGAAGGAGAGGCCTTTGCCGGTAAATACGCTGGCAGTATTGTTGGAGAGCTTTTTCATCATTCCCGCCATAAAGCCGACTTCGCGGCCGCCCACGCCGATATCACCCGCAGGCACATCGGTATCCGGCCCCAGATGACGGTAAAGCTCGAGCATCAGCGCCTGACAGAAGCGCATGATTTCGCCTTCGCTTTTGCCTTTCGGGTTAAAGTCGCTGCCGCCTTTGCCGCCGCCCATTGGCAAAGTGGTAAGGGCGTTTTTAAACGTCTGCTCAAAGCCGAGGAATTTCAGGATGGAAAGGTTCACCGAGGGATGAAAACGCATTCCGCCTTTAAAAGGCCCGATGGCGGAGCTGAACTGCACGCGCCAGGCGCGGTTAACCTGCACCTGATTGCGGTCATCCACCCAGGCGACGCGAAACTGGATCACGCGCTCAGGCTCCACCAGACGCTCCAGCAACGCTGAACGACGATACTGCGGATTCTGTTCAAGAAAAGGCCACAGGGTGGTCATCACTTCGCGCACCGCCTGGGAAAACTCGGTCTGGTGCGGGTCACGCTGCTGTACAGAGGTTAAAAACTGTTCCAGAGAAACGGTATTCTCCATCGAGAATCACTCCTTGTCGTCAATGTTGTTGTGTTGTCTGTATTGGTTATTTTTTGACTATAACATTCTCTTACAACGACGCCGCAAGCGTTTTCTTTTCATTATTCTCAGAGCTGTATTAGCGTCGTTAATCGCGCGGCGTCACTAAACCAGCGCGCGGAAAAGCTTTGTTCTGCCTCAAAAGGGCCGAGGCGGGCGATGAGTTTCAGGTCGAGGGTATGCGCGTTAATAGCCGTGACTTCGGCTGCGGCAAAATCGAAATATTGTCCGACATATCGGTATAAGGCTTTGAATAAACTCTCTTTGGCGGAAAAAGCTAACGTTAACGCAAGGAAGAAGGGAAGGCCGCAGGTATGCAGCAGCTCGCGCTCGGCTGCGTTGACGATGCCATCGGCAATATCCTGTGCATCATAAGCGTTCATTATGATTTCAGTATCGATGCC
>DALYUA010000478.1:0-2718 GCA_031993245.1 Buttiauxella sp.
TTTGAAGGTTTTGCAGTAGTTTTCGAACATGCTTTTCAGGATTTTGCGCAGTTTCATTATGTACTCCGGTTTTTATTTATACAGGTGTTGCTCGTTATGCGACCCATAATATGACTTCCATCACATAAATCAATAGTTTTGTGATGCACATCACATAATTTAAGTGTGGTTTTTACAAGCGATTCACATAAAAACAGTTGCATATCCAGCACTTACCTGATTATCTGTTTCGGTTAATTTTTAAAACATTATTTTAATTTCGAGCGGCAACCATGTCTGATAACCTCCCATCTGCACAAAAACGCGGCATATCTTTAACTGCGCTGCTGGTCGCCGGCGCATTTTTTATGGAGTTTCTTGACGGGACGGTGATTGCAACCGCTCTGCCGGAGATGGCGCGAACCTTCGGGGTGGATGCCGTGGACCTGAACACTGGCATGAGTGCCTATCTGCTTACCCTTGCGGTACTTATACCCGCCAGCGGCTGGATCGCCGACCGCTTTGGCGCGCGTAAAGTCTTTACCCTGGCGCTGGGTATCTTTACCTTCACCTCCGTACTGTGCGGCCTCGCCAACAGTCTTGAACAGTTTATCGCGATGCGTGTCTTACAGGGCATTGGGGGCGCGTTAATGGTGCCGGTTGGCCGCCTTGCGGTATTAAGAACGACGCCGAAAAATCAGCTGATCTCCGCCATAGCGACATTAACCTGGCCTGCTCTGGTCGCCCCAATTATCGGGCCGCCGCTGGGCGGGTTTATCACCAGCTATGCATCCTGGCGCTGGATTTTTTATATCAACCTTCCTCTTGGGCTTGCTGCAATGGCGCTGGCCTGGCGGCTAATACCAGACGTTCACGATGACGAGCGCCGCCCGTTTGACGGCATTGGTTTCGTCAGTACCGCCATCGCCATGATTTGCCTGGTATACGGGCTGGAAATGCTGGGTGAAACCAGTATCAACGCCGTCGCTACGGTAGCTTTACTGGGCCTGGGAGCGGCAGCGCTGTGGTTTTCACTCCGGCATTTTAAACACGCGGCCCATCCCATGATTCGGCTGGATGCTTTAAAGGTACAAACTTTCGGCGTCACGATGTACGGCGGCTCGCTGTTCCGCACCTCGATTAGCGCCGTGCCGTTTTTACTGCCGTTGCTGTTTCAGGTTGGATTTGGTATGGATGCGTTTCATTCGGGTCTGCTGGTGCTGGCGGTATTTGCAGGCAACCTGACGATGAAGCCCGGCACCACGCCGCTTATTCGCGCGCTTGGTTTTAAAAAGCTACTTATCCTTAACGGCTTGCTGAACGTGGCCGCCCTGCTCGCCTGCGCTTTTCTTACGCCGCATACCGCGACGTGGGTGACAATCGTCATCCTGTTTCTTGGCGGGCTGTTTCGCTCGATGCAGTTCACCGGCATCAGCACGCTGGCTTTTGCGGATATTCCCGCCCGGCAGATGAGCTACGCCAATACGCTTTTCAGTACGGCGACTCAGCTTTCCGTGGGGTTGGGCATTACGCTTGGTGCCATCGGCATCAGACTGGGGGAGAAAATCAGCGGGTGGCTGGGTCTGAGCGCCCTGCCCGGTATCAGCATTAAAATCTCGTTTGTGTTGATTACGCTTATCTGCCTGATTGGGCTTTTTGATTTGCTGCGTCTGCCGCGCACGGCGGGCAGTTCAGTTTCGAATAAGAGATGATATGAAGTAGCTAAAAAAACGGCCAGCATTTGCCGGCCGTTATGGATTTAATTAAGCAAGGATTTCGCGAACGAAGGCTTCAATCTCCTGGTTCTGGCAGTTCTCGAAGAAGCACTTCTGGAAGCGCTCGCCGGAAACAGCCGTTTTTACCAGCTCAGGATCAATAGCGCGCAACGTATCGAGGTAGTTCTCTTTCACCACGGCCGCTTTAACCTGGCTGAGGATACCGGCGTTACGAACCTGCGGCTCTTTACGCTCGATCGGGTAACCTTCGCCTTTACGCCCGGTGAAAGCTTTTTCGAAGATATAACGTACGTTCAGCTCTGCGCCCCAGCCAAAGCCTTTAGCGAACGGCAGCGCCAGCGCGTTACCGTTGTTGATCTGCGAGAACAGGAAGGCATCCGCAGGGTCGATACAGTAGCCGCACATAACGCCCGGGTGGATATTCAGTGACATCAGCGCGCCCTGACCCGTACCGCAGCCGGTGACCACAAAATCAACCGCTTTAGCGTTCAGCAGAATGCTTGCCATAATGCCCAGATGGATATAGGTCAGGTGGTGATCCTGCTCATCGCTCATGCCGACGTTATAAACCGGATACTCTTTCTCAGCCGCAACCGCCTGCAGCTCTTTAAGGATAATGGCGTTTTTGCCAGCCTGACTGTTTTCCATCATCAGTGCAATTTTCATTCTTTCGTCTCCTGATTGGGTCACGGCCATTTCGGGTGAAAAGTCGTGATGAATAGTCGTAGTGAACCGCATGTATAAACTAACCATACTATCTGGCAAACATACTTTCAAATTTAATGAAAGATTGTTTTAAAAAACTAAGATGCGCTCACGTTTCTGCTACCCAAACGTGGCGGCCGCAAGTTGCATCCCGGGATCTCCTGCAATGCAAGAAGGCTGCGGATTTTCCTGCTTAAGGTGAACGAGCCCCCTGAAGTGAAGGATATATTTGCGTTAAGGATGGATTTTAGCGTGATTTTCAACAAAATTTTTTCGCTTTCTGCTGACGATGATGCTC
>DALYUA010000479.1:0-2716 GCA_031993245.1 Buttiauxella sp.
ATAATACGCAGCGGATTTTGCACCAGCGTGCCGAAATCTATCGACATGCCGACGCCGATAAAGAACAGCCCAAGCAGCAAACCTTTAAAGGGTTCGATATCGCTTTCCAGCGCGTGGCGATATTCCGAGCTTGCCAACAATACGCCCGCCAGAAACGCGCCCATCGCCATGGATAAACCAGCTTCCTCCAGCAGCAAACCAAAGCCGAAGACAAGGAATAACGCCACGGCGCTGAACACTTCCCGCAGGCCCGAGCGGGCAACAAAGCGCAATACTGGCCGCGTAACATAGCGCCCAAGCAGAATAACCAGAGCCAGCGCGCCCGCCACTTTCAGCGCCGAAATAGAGAATGCGGCGAAAGTTGTGGTTGCGCCGCTGCTTGCCAGTAGCGGGATCATCGCCACCAGCGGAATGGCCGCGATATCCTGGAACAGCAACACCGCAAAAGCGCTACGGCCCATCGGTGAAATCGTCAGGTTACGCTCGTTCATGGCCTGCATGGCAATCGCCGTGGAGGAGAGAGCAAGCGTTAATCCGATCAATACAGCTACCTGTAAGCCAAGCCCCATCAGCATGCAGAACAAACCGAGGAACAGACCGCATGCCGCCATTTGCAGCATACCGCCGCCAAACACCGACGCGCGCAGCGTCCATAAACGGCGCGGGTCCAGCTCAAGGCCGATAACAAACAGCATCAGCACCACGCCGATTTCAGCGAAATGCAGAATCGTCCCGGCGTCCGTAACCAGCCGCAATCCCCAGGGGCCAATAATACAGCCAGCGATCAGATAGCCGAGTACCGAACCTAAACCCAGACGTACTGCAACAGGTACAATCAGCGCGGCGGAACCGAGGTAGATCAATGCCTGAATCATGCTGTGGCTATCCATGGTTCGCCTCCTGCCAGTCGATTAAACGCTGTTTGTAAAGCCCTGCCTGCTCGTCAAGCGTGTTCTCATCGCAAACAAAGGTAAAATGGATGGCAAAACCCGGCAGCCATTCCATACCGCAGTAAAGCGCGGTCGCCTGCAATGGCTGCGCCAGCACGCCGAAGCCGGGATGATCGCCCAGTTCGAAATGGCCTTCGCCGCCGCCGGTGGTTACCGCCCACATCACCTTTTTTCCGTGCAGCGCCGTACCGCCCCGGCCGTAAGCCCAGCCGTGAGAAAGTACCTTGTCGATCCACAGCTTCATTAGCGGCGGCATGCTGTACCACTGCATCGGGTGCTGCCAGATAATGAGATCGGCGCGCCCGAGCGCTTCCTGTTCGGCGGCGATATCAATATTGAAATCGGGATAGAGTTCATACAAAGAGCGGACTTCCACGCCGGGCAGCATGGCGGCTCCTTCTATCATTTTACGATTGGCGTGTGAGTGCTGCGGATAAGGGTGTGCGTAAATAATTAAGATCATGAATTAACCTGTTGTTTACCGCTTTCTTTTACCAAAAGAGTGTAGGCAGTAATTCAACAGGCTAATAGTGAATATTCTTGACAAGCTAAGCGGGTAAAACTGAATTAGTTATCCAGCTCACCCATCGACTTCACCTGATCGCGATTGATCTGCTCGGTCTGGCCGGTTTCCGCATTTTCGTAAGAGACCAGGCCGGTATCGTCATCCACCTGCGGTTTACCGTCGGTGACAATGGTTTTGCCATCGGTCGTTTTTACCGCCTGGTTAGATGAACAGCCAGCCACGGTAAATAGCGTCGCGGCCGCGAATACGGAAGCCATCAGAATCTTGTTTTGCATGTTGATCTCCCTGTTTATAGGCATTTTTCATCATCTGACTCAAAACTTTAGCAGAACCTTGCAGCTTCAGCGGAAAATGCAGAACTCTCTGAAATGCGCCGCACATAATAAAGCGGGTTAACTTTTTTGTGGCAAACCGTCTTTATAAATTACCGTTTGCAGAACCTTGCCGCTGGCATCAAAGGTTTTCGCTTCACCGTTCGCCACGCTCTCTTTATAGGTGATGGTCGTACGCAGCTTACCGTCCTGCGTATAACCCTGAGAGAGGCCTTCCGCCTTACAGTTAACCAGCGGCGTATGGGTTCTTAACGTGCCGTTCGGGTAGTAAATATCCAGATAGTCGTTAAAGCAGCGGTTCTTAACATTTGTTTCGAACTTTTTAGTGCCATTGTCATATTTCTCGACCAGCTTACCTTCAGGCACTTTATCCGCCACGTTAACAACCGGCACCGTCAGCTTTTTCTGCGGTTCCAGATCGTCCTGTAATCCTTTTGCATAATCCGGCGTCATTCCCATCGCATCGATGGTGTTGGTTACCGATGAGGAAAATTCCGCGCAGCCAGACAGCAGCAGGGCCAGAGATATCAAAGTAATTGAACGTTGCACAGCAAACTCCTTTTTTAGGTCTTGCCGTAAAATGTAATTAACGGAGCGCGGGCACAACCGCCAATATTGGTGGTTAAGGCAATAAAAAACCCGCCGAAGCGGGTTTTGGGATTAATCCGAGGAGATTACCTGGTGATTTGCGCGTGCATTTCCTGCACTGAAATTACCTTCTCGGTCGCGTCCGCGTTCAGCGCCATGGCCGTTGCGAAACCGCCGTTCAGCGTGGTGTCGTAATGCACTTTGTATTGCAGCGCGCTGCGGCGAATCAGCTTGGAATCCTCAATCGCCTGGCGACCTGCGGTGGTGTTGATGATGTAGGTGTATTCGCCATTCTTGATACGGTCCTGAATGTGCGGACG
>DALYUA010000480.1:0-2714 GCA_031993245.1 Buttiauxella sp.
AATCCCCAGCCTAAAAGCCAGAAGTAGTCGATGGTCGACATCATGTAGGCCTGCTGCTCGATGGTTTTGTCTACCGCCGCCATATGCTGCTGCGTGGCACCGCCCATTTTATGCAGATAATCCGCCGCCGCCGGATTGTAGGCAGATACGCTTTCCGTGAGATTAGCGTGGTGGAACACTTCGCGGCGCGACCAAATCCAGGTGGTGAGTGACGAGGCAAACGACCCGCCCAGCACGCGGAAGAAGGTCGCAAGCCCTGAGCCTTCCGCCACCTGCGCACCGTTCAGGTTCGACAGCACGATAGTGGTGATTGGCATAAAGAAAAGCGCCACGCCAATGCCCATAAACAGCTGTACTTCGGCGATAGTGCGGAAATCCACGTCGGTATTAAACTGCGCGCGAATAAGGCAGGAGGCGCCCATCGTCAGGAACGACAGCGAGGCCAGAATACGCAGGTCGAACTTGTTGGCATAGCGTCCGATTATCGGCGTCAGCATCAGCGGCAGTATGCCCATGGGGGCGGCGGCAAGCCCGGCCCAGATCGCAGTATAACCCATCTGCGTTTGCAGCCACTGCGGCAGAATAATATTGATGGCGAAGAATGCCGCGTAGCCCAGCGTCAGCGAAAGCGTGCCGATGGCAAAATTGCGATCTTTGAACAGGCGCAGGTTAACGATCGGGTGAAGTTCCCCCAGCTCCCAGAAAACGAACGACACCAGAGAAATCGCAGAAATCACCGACATCACGATAATTTCCGTGGAGGCGAACCAGTCCAGATCGTTACCCTTATCCAGCACGACCTGCAATAACCCAACGCCTGCCACCAGAAGTGCGATACCGATATAGTCGATTGGCGCGTGAGTCGTCGTCTCTTCGCGTTCGCGAAGCTGCGTCCAGACAACGATGGCGGCAAAAATCCCAATCGGTACGTTGATGTAAAAAATCCACGGCCAGGAGTAGTTATCGGTTATCCAGCCGCCGGTAATCGGCCCGACGATGGGCGCAACCACGGTCACCATCGATAGCAGGGCGAGCGCCATACTGCGTTTACTGGAGGGGAAGATCACCAGCAGCAGAGTCTGACACATCGGGAACATCGGCCCGGCAAAGAAACCCTGCATAGCACGGAAGATAATCAGCTCCGTCATGCTGTGGGCGAAGCCGCACAGAAACGAGGTGAAGGTGAACATCGCCACCGAGCCGATAAACAGTTTGAGCTGCCCAAACCGACGCGTAAACCAGCCGGTAAGCGGCAGGGCGATGGCGTTACATACCGCAAACGAGGTGATAACCCAGGTGCCCTGGTCTGCGCTTACGCCGAGATTCCCGGCGATCGTCGGCAGGGCGACGTTCGCGATGGTGGAATCCAGAACCTGCATAAACGTCGCCAGCGACAGCGCGAGCACTGCCAGCCACATATTGGGCGGCGTAAACGCGGCCTTATCTTGCATAACGTCTCTCTTAACGGGCGTCAGACGCTACCGCTTTGCTGTTGTCATGAAGGATTTTCGCCACCAGTTTATCCGCTTCGGCCAGCGGGTTTTGATACACATCCGTAGTGAAACGCGGGGCGCTAACCGTTTGCTGTGGCAGCAGATGACCGTCGGTATTGCGAATATCCACGCGGGCATTCATCGACAGACCGATACGCAGCGGATGCTTCTGCATATCATGCGGGTCGAGCGTGATACGGACCGGCAGGCGCTGCACGATCTTGATCCAGTTGCCGCTGGCGTTCTGCGCAGGCAGCAGAGAGAACGCGCTGCCGGTGCCGATTCCCAGGCTTTCAATAGTGCCCTGGTATTCCACATCGTCGCCGTAGAGATCCGCGCTGAGCGTCACTTTTTGCCCCAGGCGCATAGCGCTCATCTGGCTTTCTTTAAAGTTGGCGTCCACCCAAACCTGGTCCAGCGGCACGATGGCGAGCAGCGTCATGCCTGAATCCACCCGCATCCCAAGCTGCACGGCGCGTTTGGCGACAAAGCCGCTTACCGGCGCAACGATAGTGCTGCGCGCGTTATCAAGAAAACGCTGACGCAGCGTGGCGACCGCGCTTTTGATTTCTGGATGGCTGTCGATAACCGTGTCATCCACCATCGCAGTGTTGGTGCTTAATGCCTGTTGCGCAGCGGCTAAATCACTTTTCGCGCTGGTGACCGCATCGCGGTAATGGGAAAGATCCTCAGCGGCGATAGCGCCGGTTGCGAAGATTTTCTGTCGGCGGGCGTAATCGCTTTGCGCCGTCTGCAACGCTACCCGTTTTGCTTCCACCTGCGCACGGTAGTTATCCGCAGTGCTGTACAGCCCACGCACCTGGCGAACCGTGTTGGCCAGGTTGGCTTCGGCCTGCTGCAGAGCAATTTCTGTATCGCTCGGATCGAGCAGCACCAGCGGCTGGCCTTTCTGTACGAAATCCCCTTCGTCCACGGTGACCTGGGTTACCGTTCCGGCTATTTGCGGCGTGAGCGTAACCTGGTTGCCGCTTACGTAGGCATCGTCAGTGGTTTCGTAATAGCGGGCATACAACAGATACCACGCCAGGAAGCCCGCTGCGGCGAGCACCAGAATAATAAATAAAATAATGAAGTTACGTTTGCGCTTGCTGCCGCGCTTTACTTGTTCAGCAGATGTCGTTTCCATCTTGTTGGCGACCTTTATAAAGACATTAGCGATGAGGAGCGGTGATCTCGTCCGGCAGCATTTTTGTTATAAGC
>DALYUA010000481.1:0-2711 GCA_031993245.1 Buttiauxella sp.
CCCGATCTTGGCTATTTCATGTATGCTGATGGCTGCTTCCCCGGCAATGTCGAAAACGATATTTGATGGGAACAATATTCCCGCTACGGCAGAGAAAGACAGGCAGTATTATCGCGTGGCGCAAGTTGTGTCCGAGCAGGCTCAACTGGTCTATTATTATCCAGCCAGCGCTGATGCAGGTCCGCTAAGTATTTATGTCGACAAAGAATTTCATACAGCTTTATTGCCCGGTGAGTTTACTACGCTCTGCGTTGCTGCCGGGCCGCATACATTGGTTGGTGCAATTGACGATGCCCCGCTTTATAAGCAAAAGAATAACCCAGCTGTTCAGGCAGTATTTAACCGAGGGCAAACCTATTTTGTTCGGGGGAAAATGGTGGCCGCAACGATAAAAACTGAGGCGGTTAAGCGTAGCGAGGCGGAGAATGAATTATTGAATATGCGTAAGCATGTGCGCCTGGTTAACCGAGCCTCGGGGGTGCAGAATTGCCGATATACGGGCAGCAATGACGGCGTAACGCTGCTGCAGGAAGTGGTCTTATTTAAATTTGGCGGCAGCAACTACAGCCACCTTTTACCGGAATCTAAGCGCAAGCTTGACTATGTGATTGATGTCGCAAAGCGTGCCGGCAAGCTTAATAGTATTAACATTATTGGCTTCACGGATGGCATTGGGCGAGCGGATAAGAATCGAACGCTTTCCGAAGCGCGTGCGCAGACAATCCGTAAGGCTTTAATGGATGCCGGTATTTCTGATGCGATTATTAACGCTCAGGGCGACGGAGTTGCGCAGTCTGCGGGAGGCTGCGGTACGGCGGCAATCCGTCAGGACGACGGGTGTAATAAATTGAGCCGCCGTGTAGACATCATGATTAACGGCCAGTAGCGCCGTAAGATGTTTGCCTGTACCGGCATTTTTTCTCCGCTCAATTCGGGCGGAGATTTTGCTTTCTGCCGGTTCAGTAATAATAAATAGGGATCTGAAGATGACAAAACGTTCTTTTTCGCCGCATAAACATCGGCCTAACCAGGCTATAGTTCGCATGCTGTTCGCAAAAGCCCGGCAGCATTTTAGTCGCGCTTTTGCGCAGCAGGATTATCCCCAGGCACTTGATGCGGTGCTGCAGGCTACGCGTTTGAATCCGGGAAATATGGCCCTGTTGGGCGATCTGGCGCTATGCCAGCTGCGCTGCGGCCATACTGAGATGGCGTACGAAACTTATCTGCGTATCGTCAGCCTGCCGCCTGAGGTTCAGGAGCAGTGTGGCCGCAACTGGTTGGATGGTTTAACAGAAACCTGCGGATGGATGGGCAACGCTGAGGAAGTACGTAAATACGGAAATCTTGCCCTGACTCGCGCTGATAAGCTTTATGCCACCGGCAAGCGCTGGGCTATACCGAAGGGGAAGCCCCCGGCTTTCGACAGCACTCAACCCGAGCGTAATATTATTGCCTTTAGCCTGTTTGGCGCGCTTCCTCGCTACTGTGAGACGGCCGTAATGAATGCGCAGACGGCGTCCCGTTTTTATCCCGGCTGGACATGTCGTTTCTGGGTTGATAGCAGCGTTCCATCGCATGTCATCGAAAGGTTGCGTAAAGCAGGGGCACAAATTACGGATATGACGGGCAGCAGCTTGGCTAAATCTATACCGCCTGTGATGTGGCGATTTTTGGTTATGAGCGACCCTGATGTTTCCCGCTTTGTTATTCGTGACTGCGACGCCTTACTGTCCGAGCGAGACGGTGCGGCCGTAGCAGAATGGGTGAACAGCGATCGCTGGTTCCACACTATGCGCGATTACTTTACCCATACTGAGCTGATCCTGGCCGGGATGTGGGGAGGGTGCACCGGCGTATTGCCTGCGGTTACGTCGCTAATGAGCCAGTACCTTGCCACTTATCAGGATAGCGCCCATTTTGTCGATCAGTACTTTTTACGCCAGATAGTCTGGCCCACGCTGCGGCGAAGCGTGCTGTGTCATGATGAACTGTTTGATTTTCATCAGGCCCGGCCTTTCCCGGCCCATCCTCAGCTGTCGTGGAATACGGATAAGTTTCATGTTGGCAGCAACGTCAGCTACAAATCATTTCAGGGGAATGTTCCGCCAGGAGAAAGGAAAGTGGGCATTATTTTACAAACGGCAGAAGAACAGGAGCTGGCTTATCTGTGTGAGGTTAAAGAATGCCAGTGGCAGCTCAATGTCCCTTTCTTTTTAGCAGACGCCTTTGACGCAGGAAGGCTCAGGATCCGTAGCGTTTCACCCTCTGATATGCAACGCGTTGATTCATAATGATTCTTTTTTATTTCAAAGGAAGGGTAAGTCAGGTTATATAAATTCAGCGTCAGTTAAAAAAAGAAAGGGCAATTTTTTGTCAGCGAATGAATGTTTTTCTAAGTTGTGAAGAAATAAACGCCGTTTGTTGTCTGTGAGTACATTCCGACTGTATTGTGAATATACAAAAAATTATACGAGGAGAATCTAAGTGTTTTCTTAGGTTTTTCGGGTTTTGTCAGGGATAAATAAGGCATGTTTTTTCGCATTCAACTTTATATCTCTATATAGTCAATCGCATAAATTTTACGACCTATTATCCTTGTTATATTTCAAGAGAATTTTATGGAAGAGATTCAAACCTCTCCCGCCGCGGCCTTGCCTGCAGTGGGGGGAAACGCCGACTCATTATTATTAGCTATCGAGTGGACGACTAAA
>DALYUA010000482.1:0-2697 GCA_031993245.1 Buttiauxella sp.
CGGCGCCGTAAGCGTTGCGAATACGCTGATGCTGCTGATGAATCAGCGTCAGAGCTTCATCCCAGCTGATACGCACGTATTCATCCTCGCCACGCACGCCCTGCGGCGCATCGGGAGAAGCCAGAAAGCCTTTTCGCGCCATTGGATACTGCACGCGCGCTTTGCTGTGAACCTGATCCGGTACGGCTTGCTGGAGCGAGTTTTCATGCCCGGTATCCAGCGCGCCGCGAGAAGCGAGCACTCGCTCGCCATCAGTCTCAACCATCATAGGCCCCCAGTGGGCGGCGGTTAAAACCTGTTTGTTCATCGGGGATCTCTTAGCCAATTCGGGCTCCGGTGTTTGCAGATGGCGGCCTGCGGCCACTCAATATTGTTTACAAATTCAGACGACTCCGGGGAATTTTCTACACATTCACACGTCATAATCAACCGCCGCTGCTTTGTGCGGCGCAGATTTATAATTCGCAAAGGAAATGAGATGAACAATCGCATGATTATTGCCGCCCTGGTTTGCGGCACGTTAGCAGTTTCTGGCTGTACGACCAACCCCTACACAGGCGAAAAAGAAGCAGGCAAATCCGGAATCGGCGCTGGCATTGGCTCGCTGGTAGGTGCAGGCGTCGGCGTACTCTCTTCATCGAAAAAAGATCGCGGCAAAGGCGCCCTGATTGGCGCAGCTGCCGGCGCAGCGCTGGGTGGCGGCGCCGGTTATTATATGGATGTGCAGGAAGCTAAACTGCGCAATAAAATGCAGGGAACAGGCGTAAGCGTGACGCGAAATGGCGATAACATCGTGCTGAACATGCCGAATAACGTCACCTTCGACAGCAGCAGCGCTACGCTTAAACCGGCGGGGGCCAATACGTTAACCGGCGTGGCAATGGTGCTGAAAGAGTATCCAAAAACTGCGGTTAACGTGGTGGGCTACACCGACAGCACCGGCAGCAACGAGCTGAATATGAAGCTCTCTCAGCAGCGCGCAGACGGCGTTGGCAGCGCGCTCATCACCCAGGGCGTGGACGCCAGCCGCGTGCGTACCACAGGCGTTGGCCCGGCGAACCCAATCGCCAGCAACAGCACCGCCGAAGGCAAAGCCCAGAACCGCCGCGTAGAAATTACGCTGAGCCCTCTGGCTTAACCTCTACGGCAGATAACTTATCCGCCCTGCGCGATCCCAGGCCGTAGGGTGGATAAGCGTCAGCACCATCCACCGCTCCATAAAATGTATGTTACTCTCCGGAAAGTTACCCCTTCCAGGAGACGGATATGAACGGCAAGGCTGCGCGCCCCACGATAAGCGACGTCGCGAAAGCGGCGAAAACCGGTAAAACCAGCATTTCCCGCTATCTTAACGGCGAACAAAATGTTCTCTCCGACGACCTGCGAACGCGTATTGAAACCGCTATTGCTGAACTCAACTACCGTCCAAGCCAGATGGCTCGCGGCCTGAAGCGCGGCCGAACCCGTTTAATTGGCCTGATCATTGCCGACATTACCAACCCCTATTCTGTCGACGTGCTGAGCGGTATCGAAGCCGCATGCCGGGAAAAGGGCTTCACGCCTCTGGTCTGCAACACCAACAACGAGGTGAATCAGGAACTGCACTACCTCGATTTACTGCGCAGCTATCAGGTGGAAGGCATTGTGGTAAACGCCGTGGGGATGCGTGAGGAGGGGCTGAACCGCCTGCAACAGTCGGCGCTGCCGATGGTGCTTATCGATCGTAAAATCCCCGATTTCGCCTGCGATGTGGTAGGACTGGATAACATTCAGGCCGCGACCACCGCCACTGAACATCTCGTCGAACAAGGCTTTGAGGCAATTCTGTTTCTCAGCGAGCCGCTCGGCATGGTTAATACCCGCCGCGAGCGCCTGCGCGCATTTCGTAGCACCATCGAGCGTTATCCCGGTATCGTGGCGGAAAACGCCGAGATCCCGCTGCACGAGGCGGATTTAATGGATAACACTCTGCGCCAGTTTCACACGCAGCACCGCGGGATGCGCAAAGCGGTGATTTCCGCAAATGGCGCGCTTACCCTCCAGATTGCCCGTTCCATGCGCCGCATCGGTCTGCACTGGGGCAGCGATATAGGCCTGCTGGGCTTCGATGAACTTGAATGGGCTGAGCTTGCGGGCGTGGGCATCACCACTCTGAAACAGCCGACCTGGCAGATGGGCTATGCCGCGCTCGAACAGGTGGTGAAACGTATTGAAGGCGCTGCTGAAAACGTGCATGAGCAGGTCTTTTCCGGTGAATTAATCGTGCGAGGCTCCACCGCCCGCTAAAACTTTCTTCGTGATAGCGATCATAAATTCAGCATGGCTGGCTTCTCTTTGGAACCGGTTCCATCTAGCGTAATAGCTATATTACTTAGCTGTTACCGTGATGGAGCTGTTCATGTCGCGAAAAATTATCGTCGTTACTGCCGCTTACGGGCAGGACCGCATCGCCGCCCTCGGCGGCCAGCAGGCACTGTTACCCATTATCGCCAACGCAGGGGCGGACGGCGTAGAAATCCGCCGCGAACTGCTGAGCAATACCCAGCTGGATTCCCTGCCGGAGCTGGCAAAACATATCGCTGACCACAGGCTGCAGGCCTGTTATTCCGCGCCGGAACCGCTGTTCACTGAAGATGGGAAGCTCAATCAGCTGCTCCCTTCGCTGTTGCTTGAAGCCCACCAGCTTAACGCGGGCTG
>DALYUA010000483.1:0-2674 GCA_031993245.1 Buttiauxella sp.
GTCTGCAAATGCTTCCTGCTGTAAAGCATGGGCCATAGAGGCAATAAATGGGTTGGCGATATCCGGCACTATTAACCCGTAGGTTTGCGTGGTTCCGCTGGCTAATGCTCGCGCAATACCATTCGGGCGATAGCCAGTTTTTTTGATAGCCATTAATACCCGCTCGCGAGTCTCTGGAGCCACCGGGCGCGGGCCATTATTTATTACATAGCTCACTACCGCGACCGACGTCCCGGCCTCTTTAGCCACTTCAGCGCGGGTAACTCGTTCAACATGACGCTTTATCACTGAATACCTGCTTTATTTTATCTGGCGATGATAAGAGCAACAGAATAAAAGTTTACGGGATAAAAATCCTTGTCGAAAACCGTGGTTGCGCCGGGAACCGCTCCGGCAATTAAATGGCATCTTCAGGTAAATTCAGGTCGCGGCCGCGGGTTTCCGGCGCAAAAAAAGTGGTTATCAGGCCGATGCCGGCCATGACGGCGAAATAGAGCGCTATCGGCCACCAGTGTCCTGTCCACGACAGTAGCGCAGAGGCAACTAATGGTGCGGTACCGCCGGAAAGTATTGATCCTAACTCTTTAGCAAATGCCATTTTGGTGTAGCGGTTGGTGACGCCAAACAGCTCAACGCCCCAGGCGGCCTGCACGCCAAAAATCCCCAGTGAGGCGAGGCCCATGCCGACAACAATAGTAGGGATCACAAACAGCGGTTCGCGGGAATCCAGCAGGATAAAGGCGGGGAAAGCGTACAAAATTAGCATCAAACAAAACCAGCGGTAGACGATGCGGCGTCCGAAACGGTCAGACAGCCAGCCGGCAAAAGGAATAATGACAAAACCGAGCAGCGAGGCGATAAAAACCGCCAGGGTAGGCACGGACTTATCCACCATCAGCACCTTAGCGACGTAACCGATGATAAATCCCTGTGCGAGATAGGAGGGGCCATTTTCACCAATGCGCAGGCCAACCATAGTCCAGAATGCTCGCGTACGTTTCCAGAAGCTGCGGGTGTCCTTATTTTGCTCGATATCCCCCTGTTCAAGGATCTGCTTACGCTGTTGTTCCAGCAACGCTTTCTGTCGTTCAAAAACCGGCGTTTCCCGCATGTGACGTCGAATAAATAGCGCCACAGCAGCGATAAGCATGCTGCACAGAAAGGGGATACGCCAGCCCCAGGATAACAAGGCTTCCTTATCCATTTGCAGCACCAGCAGCCAGGCCAGTGACGCCAATAAAGTGCCGCTGTTGGAACCCAGGCCGATAATCGATGAAATCAGGCCGCGACGCTTTACCGGCGCATACTCACCCAGCATAACGGTTCCACCTGAGAGTTCAGCTCCGGCCCCCAATCCCTGAGAAAAACGCAGGATGACCAGGCAGACCGGTGCCCAGACGCCAATCTGCGCATAGCCTGGGATCAGACCGATCAAAGTAGTGGAGCAGCCCATCAGGGCGATGGTGATCACCATGACAATTTTTCTGCCATAGCGGTCACCCAGCCAGCCAAATATCAGGGCTCCTATAGGACGAGCAATAAATCCAACCGAATAGGCAGCAAAGCTTGATAACAGAGCCATAACCGGCGTAGCGCTGGGAAAGAAGACATCGCCAAAGATGATACCAGCAGCAAGGCCATATAAAGCAAAGTCGGCGTATTCCATTGTTGTGCCCAGCCAGCAGGAAAATGTAGCGCGCATGAAATCACGTTTGCCTTCTGGCGTAGCCAGGCGCTCTTCTGCCGCATGTTGATCATCTGTTAACGGAGGGGTAATAGTGTCAATTGTCATAATGGTGCTCCCGGAGGTCAGGATTGTCGCTACCGTGATATTCCCCCCGATAAACTCAGAAATAGCTTTGGCACTTACAGGGCAGATACCACACCTTTTTATTTGTCTGTCGAGTTTATCTACGCGCGTAGATTGATCAAATTAACGATCAAAATCTGGGATGAAAATCACCATAAACGTAAAAATCCCGGCGAGCTGAAAGCCGTTTCGCGATTACACTACTTCGCAGGAATTTACTTATTTTGTTGATTCTTAATTATTTTTTATGGCGAACAGGCAGAGTTTTCGTGGCTCGCTGTAATACGTTCGTTTGAACGGCGATAAGCGTTGAAGGAATTCATACTGACTAATGAAAAGGGATGACGTCAGTCGTCATCCCTCAGGTTAAACGGAGTTAGCGCATACTGCCCGGGCAAAAATCTAAACCGCTTCGCCATGCCGCTGAAACTTATGCGCAAGCGGCAGCCAGCAGAACAGAATCAGCACGCCCATCGCCGTCATCAGCATCCCGAGGCTGAACTGCCCGGTCTGCGGTAGCAAGGCGGAGAACCACGCCATTGCACCGGAACCGATGTTTTGCAGGCCGCCAACCAGCGCGCCGGCCGTGCCTGCCAGGAACGGAAACGGCTCCATCGCGCCGCTGGTCGCCAGCGGAAACAGCATTCCGGCCCCGAAGAAGAACAGGGCGGCGGGCACGATCAGCGTCCAGATATTCATCACGCCAAACCAGCCCGGCAGCCACATCAAAATCCCCGCCAACAGACAGCTCAGCACCGCCTGCCACATAAGCGTTGAGAAGCGCGCGTTCTGGCGACCTGCGTACCAGGAGCCAAAAAATGCCGCCGGGATCGGCAGAATAAACAGGATGCTGACCACTACGCC
>DALYUA010000484.1:0-2663 GCA_031993245.1 Buttiauxella sp.
GAAAGCGCCTTCGGTGAATTTCATGATGTTGCCTTTGTGAACCAGGGTCACGGAATCACGGTCGTTGGTGATGGCATAGTCGATGGCCGCACGAACCAGGCGTTTGGTGCCTTCTTCGGAGCAAGGCTTAATGCCGATACCGCAATGTTCAGGGAAACGAATTTTCGTGACGTTCATTTCATCACGCAGGAATTTGATTACTTTTTCAGCTTCGGCGCTGTCGGCTTTCCACTCGATGCCCGCATAGATGTCTTCTGAGTTTTCACGGAAGATAACCATGTTGGTCAGCTCCGGGTGCTTAACCGGGCTGGGCGTGCCCTGGTAATAACGCACCGGGCGCAGACAAACGTACAGGTCAAGCTGCTGACGCAGCGCAACGTTCAGAGAACGAATACCGCCACCGACCGGGGTAGTCAGCGGGCCTTTGATGGCAACGCGGTAATCACGAATCAGATCCAGAGTTTCTTCTGGCAGCCAGACATCCTGGCCATACAGTTGGGTAGATTTTTCGCCGGTATAGATTTCCATCCAGGAAATTTTCCGCTCGCCCTTGTAGGCTTTTTGCACGGCGGCATCCACCACTTTAATCATGGCTGGCGTTACATCCACACCGATACCGTCACCTTCGATAAAAGGAATGATCGGGTTGTGAGGAACGTTCAGTTTGCCATCTTGCAGGGTGATCTTTTTACCTTCCGCCGGAACAACTACTTTGCTTTCCATTAACCTCTCCTTCGAGCGCTTCTGGTTGTTAATGATTTGTAATATGCGTGTCAATACTACTTGAATATCAGGCCCGCGCCAATCACTGGTGATTTCCGTTATAATGCGTGAATACCCGTCGTCTGAAAACACTATGAATAAAACATCTTTTAAAAATCACCCAGTTAAACGATTCAGCACAAAGCGGTCAGCCAAAAAGCCGGGCTCTGAGGGGCCGAAGCGACTGGTTATCTTCAATAAACCGTACGATGTCCTGCCGCAGTTCACGGACGAAGCGGGACGCAGTACTTTAAAAGATTACATTCCGTTACAGGGCATCTACGCCGCCGGTCGTCTTGACCGGGACAGCGAAGGTCTGCTGGTGCTTACCAACGATGGCGCGCTGCAGGCGCAGCTTACTCAGCCACGTAAAAGAACCGGCAAGATTTACTATGTGCAGGTAGAAGGTGAGCCAACGGAAGAAGCGCTGGCTGCGCTACGCAAGGGCGTTACGCTTAACGACGGTCCTACGCTGCCTGCGGGCATCGAACTGGTTGGCGAGCCGGAATGGCTCTGGGCGCGTAATCCGCCCATTCGTGAGCGCAAAAACATTCCGGTGAGCTGGCTGAAAATAACCCTGTATGAAGGGCGTAACCGCCAGGTTCGTCGTATGACCGCGCACGTAGGTTACCCAACCCTGCGTCTGATTCGTTTTGCGATGGGCGCCTATACGCTGGACGGCCTCGATAACGGTCAATGGCGGGAAATCCCGCAGGAGAAAAATAAATGAAACGACTCATTTTAACTCTCGCGTTACTAAGCCCCCTGGCCGCCACTGCGGCAAGCTTTGACTGCCAGAAGGCCAAAGCGGCGGATGAGAAAGCCATCTGCGCTCATCTTTCCCTGAATGATAAAGATGTAGAAATGAGCACCAAATATCAGTTTCTGAAGGGGCTGTTCGCCATGGGAGGCCGCGGCGCCATTCAGGATGCCCAGCAAAGCTGGCTCAAAAAACGCCGACAGTGCGGCGGCGATGTGACCTGCCTGACAAAAGCCTACGATCGGCGCCTGCAACAGCTTGATGCAATGTATGACAACATTAACAAGCCGCTTTAATAAGGATTTCTATGTTTAAACCGCACGTGACCGTGGCCTGCGTGGTGCAGGCGCAGGGAAAATTTCTGGTCGTAGAAGAGACGATTAACGGCAAAGCCCTGTGGAACCAGCCTGCCGGGCATCTTGAAGCTGACGAAACGCTGCTGCAAGCTGCCAGCCGCGAGCTTTATGAAGAAACGGGTATCCGCGCCGAGCCACAAAGTTTTATCCGTATGCATCAGTGGATAGCGCCGGATAAAACCCCCTTCCTGCGTTTTCTGTTTGCTATCGATCTTGACGAACAGCTTCCGACAACGCCGCACGACAGCGATATCGACCGCTGTCTGTGGCTGGATGCGCAACAAATTGTTAACGCGACGAATTTGCGCTCGCCGCTGGTCGCTGAAAGCGTCCGTTGCTACCAGCAGGCTGAACGCTATCCGCTTGCGATGCTCGGCACATTTAACTGGCCTTTTACTTAAGGGTGCCAGGCCCGGGGATGCGTGTTAGAATACGCCGCCTTTAAGTTCAATGTCGTGAGTTACTCCATGTCTGAAAGCCCAAAAAAAGTAATCGTCGGGATGTCCGGTGGTGTTGATTCCTCGGTTTCCGCCTTCCTGTTGCAACAGCAGGGCTACAAGGTAGAAGGCCTGTTCATGAAGAACTGGGAAGAGGATGATGGCGAGGAGTACTGCACCGCAGCCGCCGATTTAGCGGATGCGCAGGCCGTGTGCGACAAGCTCGGCATTGAGCTGCATACCGTAAACTTTGCTGCCGAATACTGGGACAACGTCTTTGAACACTTCCTGGAAGAGTACAAAGCCGGGCGCACGCCGAACCCGGACATTCTGTGTAACAAAGAGATC
>DALYUA010000485.1:0-2656 GCA_031993245.1 Buttiauxella sp.
ATATGATTGAATTCGAAGTCTACATCGATGAAGTCTTCGCCTTCTCGCAGCGTTCTGACGGCCTGATTATCTCGACGCCTACCGGTTCAACGGCCTATTCGCTTTCCGCCGGCGGCCCAATACTGACGCCTTCTCTGGACGCCATTACGCTGGTGCCGATGTTCCCGCATACGCTCTCAGCGCGCCCTTTGGTTATTAATAGTAGCAGCACCATCCGCCTGCGTTTTTCGCACATGCGCAGCGATCTGGAAGTTAGCTGCGACAGCCAGATTGCCCTGCCGATTCAGGAAGGAGAAGATGTGCTGATTCGCCGCTGCGACTATCACCTCAATTTAATACATCCCAAAGATTACAGCTATTTCAACACATTGAGCTCAAAGCTCGGTTGGTCAAAAAAATTATTCTGAAATACGATTAAGCCACTTTACTGTATAAGCAACCAGGATATACTGTACGTAACTACAGCTATGTTGTTATATACAGGAAGGTGGCTATGCTGGCACAACTTACCATCAGTAACTTCGCAATCGTTCGTGAACTGGAAATTGACTTTCATCACGGCATGACGGCCATCACCGGCGAAACCGGTGCCGGTAAATCGATTGCGATTGATGCCTTAGGGTTGTGCCTGGGCGGTCGGGCAGAAGCGGACATGGTACGCCAGGGCGCCAGCCGTGCTGATTTATGCGCACGCTTTTCTTTAAAAGATACGCCCGCCGCGTTGCGCTGGCTGGAAGAAAACCAGCTGGAAGATGGCCGGGAATGTCTGCTACGCCGTGTGATCAGCAGCGATGGACGCTCGCGTGGCTTTATCAACGGCACCGCCGTCCCCCTTTCCCAGCTTCGCGATCTCGGTCAGCTACTCATTCAAATCCACGGTCAGCATGCGCACCAGCTTCTGTTAAAACCTGAACATCAAAAAAAGCTGCTGGATGGCTACGCGGGCGAGCATATGCTCATTGCGCAAATGACGGAACGCTATCGCGCCTGGCATCAAAGCTGTCGCGACCTGGCTTTGCACCAGCAGCTCTCCCAGGAACGGGCTTCGCGCGCGGAACTGCTGCACTACCAGCTTAAAGAACTTAACGAATTTTCACCCGTTGTCGGTGAGTTCGAACAAATCGACGAAGAATACAAACGGCTGGCCAACAGCGGGCAGTTGCTTTCTACCAGCCAGCAGGCGCTGGACATTTTGGCCGACGGTGAAGAGTGTAATTTGCAAAACCAGTTGCACTCCGCACGTCAGCTCATGGGCGAGCTTATCGGTATGGATAACAAGCTCTCCGGCGTGCTGGATATGCTTGAAGAGGCCGCTATTCAAATTTCTGAAGCCAGCGACGAGCTACGCCACTATTGCGACCGTCTGGATCTCGATCCTAATCGCCTGTATGAACTGGAACAACGCATCTCAAGGCAGATAAACCTGGCGCGTAAGCACCATATATCCCCGGAAGATCTGCCGCTGTTCCATCAGAAATTACTTGACGAACAGCAGCAGCTCGACGAGCAGGCCACTTCGCAGGATGAACTGATGCAGGCAGTGGCACATCACCATAAGCAGGCGCTCTCCGTGGCGCGTGAACTACACCTGCGTCGTGCCCATTACGCAGCCGAGCTGTGCCAGCTTATTACAGAAAGCATGCACTCGCTTTCTATGCCGCACGGCAAGCTGGCTATTGAGGTGGAATTCAACGAAAACCATCTCACTGCCGAAGGCGCCGATCGTATCGACTTCCGGGTCAGCACTAACCCGGGGCAGCCTTTACAACCTCTGGCGAAAGTCGCATCCGGCGGCGAACTGTCACGTATCGCGCTGGCCATCCAGGTGATCACCGCCCGTAAGATGGAAACGCCGGCGTTAATTTTCGATGAAGTGGATGTCGGTATCAGCGGGCCAACGGCTGCTGTGGTGGGTAAACTGCTGCGTCAGCTGGGCGAATCAACCCAGGTTATGTGCGTAACGCACCTGCCGCAGGTCGCAGGCTGCGGCCACCACCACTTTTTTGTCAGTAAAGAAACCGACGGTGAAATGACGGAAACCCATATGCAGCCGCTGGACAAGCGCTCGCGCCTGCAGGAGCTGGCCCGTCTGCTTGGCGGCAGCGAGGTTACCCGCAATACGCTGGCTAACGCTAAAGAGCTGCTGGCGGCATAATTGCGCTCAAGAGCACGGCAGGGCAATCTGCCGTCCACCGGTCAAAAAATCAGCATTCAGCCAACGCTTTGGCAATTGAACAGGTTTTGAGCCAACTTTTTTGGCTTCACAGGGTCTGAGTTGAGCGCCTTAAGGTTTTAAACTGCGAAAAGGTTTATTATCATCGGCATATTACGAATGAGCCACGTGCTGCTCGGGCCCGAAAAGGAATCAAAACATTATGCGCTGTAAAACGCTGACTGCTGCCGCAGCGGTTCTTCTGATGTTGACCGCAGGCTGTTCCACTCTGGAGCGAGTGGTTTACCGCCCCGATATCAACCAGGGGAACTACCTGACACAAAATGATGTGTCGAAGATCCGTACCGGTATGACTCAACAGCAGGTTGCTTATGCCCTGGGTACGCCGATGATGTCCGACCCGTTCGGCACCAACACCTGGTTCTACGTGTTCCGCCAGCAGCCTGGCCATGAAGGCGTAACGCAGCAAACGCTGACCCTGAC
>DALYUA010000486.1:0-2655 GCA_031993245.1 Buttiauxella sp.
TGCTGGTAGTTGGCGTACTGATTGTATTGTTATTTGGTACCAAAAAGTTGCGCTCATTAGGCGGCGATCTCGGCGCGGCTATCAAGGGCTTTAAAAAGGCCATGAACGATGACGAAAGCAGCACTAAGCCAGCCTCCGGCACCGAAGTTCCGGCGGAACGCATTTCGCACAAAGAGTGATTTCTGCGTTATTTGCGGAAGCTTAGATAAAAAAACCGGCCTCTGAGAGCCGGTTTTTTATTACCCTGCGGGTTATATGTAACTTTTTGTAACGCTACTATTTGACTTCCATGCCTTTGGCCTGCAGGTCTGCATGGTAAGAAGAGCGAACAAACGGGCCGCAGGCGGCGTGAGTAAAGCCCATAGCTAAAGCCTCAGCTTTCATCTCTTCGAACTCATCCGGGCTCACGTAACGCTGCACCGGCAGGTGGTGACGGCTTGGCTGCAGGTACTGCCCCAGCGTTAACATTGTCACGCCGTGACGGCGTAAGTCGCGCATCACTTCGATGATTTCTTCGTTGGTTTCGCCCAGGCCAACCATCAGTCCCGATTTTGTCGGGATATCCGGATGAGCTTCTTTAAAGCGCTCCAGCAGCTTCAGTGACCAGTTATAGTCCGCACCCGGACGTACTTTGCGGTAAATACGCGGCACGTTTTCCAGGTTATGGTTGAACACGTCTGGCGGCGTTGCGGTAAGGATCTCTAAAGCGCGATCCATACGGCCGCGGAAGTCCGGGACCAGCGTTTCGATTTTAATCGTCGGATTTTTCTCGCGGATAGCTGAAATGCAGTCGGCAAAGTGCTGCGCACCCCCGTCGCGTAAATCATCACGGTCAACGGAGGTGATAACCACGTAGCGCAGCGCCATATCAGCGATAGTCTGTGCAAGCTTAACGGATTCGTTGGCATCCGGCGCAACAGGACGGCCATGAGCAACATCGCAGAATGGGCAACGGCGAGTACAGATTGCGCCAAGGATCATAAAGGTCGCGGTGCCGTGGTTAAAGCACTCTGCCAGGTTCGGGCAGGAGGCTTCTTCGCACACGGAATGCAGGCCATTTTTACGCATTGCCGCTTTGATACCCTGAATGCGGGTAGAGTCAGATGGAAGTTTAATCTTCATCCATTCTGGCTTTCTTAACAGCTCCTGGCGCTCTGTCACCACGTTTTTAACCGGGATCAGAGCCATTTTATCGGCGTCGCGGTACTTGACGCCGCGTTCCATTACAATGGGTTTACTCATATGGTGCGTGTTCCAGTTGCGGATAACGAGGGCAGTCTGTTTGAATTCAAGTTAGCGTTTTATTTATCAACTATTTTTGATTTCGCGCCGCAGTATACCATCAGTGGCGGGGATAAATCAGCCTGGACGCGCAGGAAATAGGGAAAGAATTGTAAATGAACTGTTGTTTTGTGTGCCTTAGAGGTTAACGGCTGGCAAAGGGTTTTCTGCCAGGCGAACCCTGCGCTGCGATAACGGAGCACGGCCAGCCTGCCGACTGGCCGTTCCGGTTCTATAGATTTATGGCCGCCTGAACAGAGCAATGCTGCGGCCTTCCAGCTCGAAATCCTTTTCCCTGGTGATAACGAGGCCGCGTTTTGCCGTATCGGAGGTGGTGACTTCCAGCACCCAGCCGCCCTCACCGAACTGGGGAATACGGAACGGCACATTGCCTTCGAAAGGGTTGAACAACATTAGTACGTCGTACCAGATACCTTCCTGTTCCTGCAGATCCGGGCGGCCGATATAAACACCTAGCGTTGTTCCCTCGTCCCAGTGTTCAGGCTGTTGAGGGCCGCCGCCGGCATTGAACCACTCGATTACCATGCCGTCGCGCCAGTTCTCACGGCGGAGCAGCGGTTGCCTGGCCCGAAGCTTAAGCAACTGGCGGGTGAACTCGCGCAGCGCCTCGCTGCTTTCCGGCAGGTTGTCCCAGTGGATCCAGGAGATTTCGCTGTCCTGGCAGTAACCGTTATTGTTGCCCATCTGGCTGCGGCCGAATTCGTCACCGGCCAGCAGCATCGGCGTGCCGTGGGAAAAAATCATCGTGGCGAGGAAGTTGCGCTTCTGGCGTTCGCGCACCGCATTAACGCCTTCATCTTCGGTCGGGCCTTCGGCACCATAGTTGTATGAACGGTTGTCGTTGTGCCCGTCATTATTATCCTCGCCGTTTGCCTCGTTGTGCTTTTCGTTGTACGAAACCAGATCGTTGAGCGTAAAGCCGTCATGAGCGGTGATAAAGTTAATGCTCGCCCAGGGTCGGCGTCCGCGCTGATCGTAGAGATCGCCGGAACCGAGCAGGCGGGCGGCAAAATCGGTCGGGACATTATCGCCCCTCCAGTATTCGCGCACCGTGTCGCGATATTTGTCGTTCCACTCGGCCCAGCCTGGCGGAAAGCCGCCGACCTGATAGCCACCCGGGCCGATGTCCCATGGCTCGCCAATCAGCTTCAGCTTTGAAAGCACCGGGTCCTGGATTATCGCGTCGAAAAAGCCGCCGCGCTGATTAAAGCCTCCCGGCTCGCGGCCAAGAATAGTCCCGAGATCGAAGCGGAAACCGTCGATATGCATTGATTCCGCCCAGTAACGCAGCGAATCCATGATCATCTGCAGCACCCGCGGATGTGAGGTATTCACGGTGTTACCCGTGCCGGT
>DALYUA010000487.1:0-2654 GCA_031993245.1 Buttiauxella sp.
TGACCGTCGCTTCGTCGTAATTGGTGGTGAACGAGGTGGTGAGCCACAGGCCGAACGACCAGGCCGGAGGCAGCGCCGGGCGGCCGGTGAAGCGGGTGTATTTATCGAGCACCGCTTTTGGCGTCGGGCCGTCGATCACGAAGTATTCGAGATACTCGCCCTCGACGCTGAACTGCACCTTCGAGACTTTCTCGGAACCTACTTCAAAGGAGACGCATTCCGGATGGTTCACCAGCACGCCGTAGCCGCGGTTGGTAAGGTAGAACGGGATATTTTTGTAGGATTGCTCGGTGCTGGTGCCGCCGTCGCGGTTCCAGGTTTCCACCGTCTGGCCATTTTTTACCAGAGCGGTAAAACGCTCGCCCAGGCCGTACACCGCCTCGCCCACGCCCAAATCAAGGCGCTCAAACACGTGCGTGCGGCCCGTATTCGCATCCTGCACATAGCCGTTATTTTTGAACGCGCTGCCGGTGATGCGCACGCCGTCGCGCAGAAAATCCAGCGCCCAGCTATCGCCTTTGGTAACCCGCACGCTCAGGTTGCCGCTTTTCAGCTCGGCAAATTCGGCGGTATTTTGCATCTGCACTTTCACATCGTGCAGCACGTTCAGCGGATAGTGCGGGCCGTTGTTAACCGCGCCCTGGAAGTGCTCAATGCGTACACCGACAATGCCTTCCTGTGGGGAGAAAAAGCGCAGCGTAAACAGCGGCGTGTCGAGCTGGCCCGCTCGTTCACTCACGTCCTTCGTCCCTGCGTAGACAATCATTTCACTGCCCTGCTGCTCTATGTCGAACACCTGAATCGGGTGAATCAACGCAAGCCCGGGCTGAATGAGCCAGTTACCGTCACTAATTTTCATTAACTAAGTCCTCTTCTTTACTGCTGAAATTCTTTCGATACGGGAGTTTTTTCAAATTCTTGCTGATTGCGACGCACGCCTGCCGCCAGTTCGCTAAGGATCTTCTTCAGGAACGGCGTGTTCAGGGTGTAGTAGCGTTTGGCGACCACGGCGCTAATTAGGTAGCAGATGCCCGGCACGACGGTGAACAGCGCGATGATGATGCTGATGGTGGCGCTGTTTTGCGTAGCGGCCCCGGCATCGTAGCCGCCGCCCGCCAGCATCCAGCCAATCAGCGCGCCGCCGATAGCCAGGCCGAGCTTCAGCACAAACAGCGTGCCCGCGAAGCTGATGCCGGTAAGGCGTTTACCGTTGGTCCACTCACCGTAGTCCACGGTGTCGGACATCATTACCCACTGGATTGGCGTCACTAACTGATGCAGTACGCCAATCGCAAAGATGAAGATAAACATGGTGACGACTGAACTCATCGGCACGAAGAACATGGCGACGCTGAGCACCGCCAGCGCGGCGTTGGTCCACCAGAATACGCTGACTTTGCATTTCCAGTCGGTGAGCGGCTTGGCGGCGGCGCTGCCGATAAGGTTGCCGACGCAGTAGGTAGTGAGGAAAGCGGTGAACAGCAGCGGGGAGCCCATAATCCAGGTGACGTAATACATCATCGCACCGCCGCGGATACAGACCGCCATGATGTTCAGGATGGTGAGGATGCCAACGATGCGCCACTGGTCGTTCTGCCAGATATCGCGCAGGTCTTCACGGGCGGAGGTGGTGCTCGGCGGCGCTTCAACGCGCTCTTTGGTGGTGAAGAAGCAGGTTGCCAGCATAATGAACGCCACCACCGACAGCACGCCAATACCGGCCTGGAAACCAAAGGCTTTGTCTTCGCCGCCCAGCAGGTTAACCAGCGGCATCATCAGTACGGTGGAGAGCATGCCGCCCGCCGTCGCCAGCACGAAGCGCCAGGATTGCAGGGAGATGCGCTGCGTTGGATCGTTGGTGATTACGCCGCCCAGCGCGCAGTAAGGAATGTTGACTACGGTATACATCAGGGTCAGCAGCGTGTAGGTGATGGCGGCGTAAATCATTTTGCCGTGCAGGCTGAAATCAGGCGTGCTGTAAGCAAACACGCAGACGATACCGAATGGAATAGCGCCAAAGAAAAGCCACGGACGGAATTTTCCCCAGCGGCTGCGGGTGCGGTCGGCAATCAGCCCCATGCACGGGTCGGAAATCGCATCCAGCGCACGGGCCAGCAGGAACATGGTGCCGACGAACCCGGCAGGAATGCCGAAGATGTCGGTGTAAAAGAACATCATGTACATCATGACGTTATCAAAAACGATATGGCTGGCGGCATCGCCCAGGCCATAGCCAAACTTTTCCTTTGCGGAAAGCACCTGACTTGTCATCTCTACGATCCTCGACTTTACGGCGTTAACTTTTTGATATCTTCCGTTTTAGTGCATTGGCCAAGGAGCGGGAATTCTGTTTTCTGGTTATCAGGTTACGTTTCTTGTTAACTGTGAGCAGGGTCGCTCTCTTAAGCGGCGAAGATGACCGAGGTGTATGTTTTGCGTACGGATTCGTTGTTCTGGCTAAGGGTTGGGGAAGTATTGTGCGGGAAGGGAAAAGCATTGTTTGGAGAAGCGCTGAAACCCGGTATAATGCGCCCCGCCTCCATGTAGCAATGAAGGCTGGGAAGATCGTCGTCTCCGGTGAGGCGGCTGGACTTCAACTCCAGTTGGTGCCGCCAGCGGTGCCGGGCAGGTTCGACTCCTGTGATCTTCCGCCA
>DALYUA010000488.1:0-2645 GCA_031993245.1 Buttiauxella sp.
GGCGACGGGATCGACGGCCATGCTTGCAATCACCCCTACCCCTAACCCCAGACGCACGTAGGTTTTAATCACATCTGCATCGGTTGCCGTAAAGACGATACGCGGGGTTAAACCGGCGCGATTGAATGCCGTATCCAGTTCAGAACGTCCGGTAAAACCAAAGGTGTAGGTGACCAGCGGATACTGAGCCAGCTCTTCAATCGTGACGGACACTTTAGATGCCAGCGGGTGCTCAGGCGTCACGACAATCGAACGGTTCCAGTGGTAGCACGGCAGCATCACCAGGTCGTCGTACAGATGAAGCGCTTCGGTGGCGATAGCGAAATCTGCATTGCCTTTGGAGACGGCTTCGGCAATCTGCGTTGGCGACCCCTGATGCATATGCAGCGAAACGCGAGGATAACGCTCTATAAAGCCTTTGATAACGCCTGGCAATGCGTAGCGAGCCTGAGTATGCGTCGTGGCAACGTACAGCGAACCTTTGTCCGGCCAGGTATGCTCCCCGGCAACGGATTTAATGGCGTCAACTTTAGAGAGCACTTCGCGGGCGATACGGATAATCTCCTGCCCGGCTGGCGTAACCTGGGTGAGATGTTTGCCGCTACGGGCGAAAATCTGAATACCCAGCTCATCTTCCAGCATCCGCACCTGCTTGCTGATGCCCGGCTGAGACGTATAAAGCCCTTCCGCCGTCGACGAGACGTTAAGATTGTGGTTAACCACCTCAACGATATAACGAAGCTGCTGTAGTTTCATGACTTGCCATCCAGATCAAAACGACCCCGACGCAGGCGATGCGGGGGATCAAGACGATATAAGGTTAAAAGATTATGCAATCCACTATATCAGTTATAGCTTCTATGTATAGATGGAAAGAAAAAATAATAAAGAGGTTATATAAGAGGCTATAAAAAAACCGGAGCGCCAGCTCCGGTTTCTGTCAGATCGGGAAGTTTATTTCTTCCCTTCGACCCATTTTCCGTCGACAAAGAAAGCAGACCAGCCGGTAGCTTTACCCTCTTTCTCTGAGGAAACGTATTGCTGCTTAGTCTTACGGCTGAAGCGAACAACAGATTTATTGCCTTCGGCATCCTGCTGTGGCGCATCGGCCAGATAGCGCAGTTTTTCAGGCAGACGGTCCCGGAAGCGGTACAACTCTTCTACTAACGGCGCGCGGGTTTCACGCGATTTAGGGAAAGTGTTGGCTGCCAGGAATACGCCAGCCGCGCCGTCGCGCAGAACAAAATAGGCGTCCGATTTTTCGCAAGGCAGCTCCGGCAATGGAACCGGATCTTCCTTCGGCGGCGCCACTTCGCCGTTGCGCAGGATCTTACGGGTATTCTTGCACTCGTCGTTGGTACAGGCCATGTACTTCCCGAAACGCCCCATTTTCAGGTGCATTTCAGAACCACACTTCTCACACTCAACGATTGGGCCGTCATAGCCCTTAATGCGGAATTCGCCCTCTTCGATTTCGTAGCCGTCACAGGTTGGGTTATTACCGCACACGTGCAGCTTACGTTTTGGATCGATGAGATAGCTGTCCATCGCCGTGCCGCATTTAACGCAACGACGTTTCGCACGCAGCGCGTTGGTCTCCGCGTCGTCGCCCTCAAGAACGTTGAGCACTTCGTTTTCCGGCACCAGGTTAATGGTGGTTTTACAGCGCTCTTTTGGCGGTAACGCATAGCCGGAACAGCCGAGGAATACCCCGGTGCTTGCCGTGCGGATGCCCATCTTGCGGCCGCAGGTCGGACAGTCGATGCTGGTGAGCACCATCTGGTTAGGGCGCATGCCGCCTTCTTCCGGTTCCTGCGCTGCTTTTTCAAGCTGGCCACTGAAGTCGGTAAAGAATTCGTCCAGCACGCCTTTCCATTCGGCCTGATTGTTCGCCACCTGGTCGAGGTTGTTTTCCATCTGCGCGGTGAAATCATAGTTCATCAGCTCGCGGAAGTTTTCTTCCAGACGATCGGTGACTATCTCGCCCATTTTCTCTGCATAAAAACGGCGGTTCTCAACGCGCACATAACCACGATCCTGGATGGTGGAAATGATGGAGGCATAGGTTGAAGGACGACCTATGCCGCGTTTTTCAAGCTCTTTAACCAGGGACGCTTCGCTAAAGCGAGCGGGCGGCTTGGTGAAGTGCTGGCCTGGCGTCAGCTCAAGCAGCGACATTACATCACCTTTGTTGACCGCAGGCAGAGTACGATCTTCATCGCCTTTACGCAGCGCAGGCATTACTTTAGTCCAGCCGTCAAAGCGCAGGATACGGCCACGCGCTTTCAGGCGGTAATCCCCTGCTTCCACGGTTAACGTAGTGGAGTCATATTGCGCAGGCGTCATCTGGCAGGCAACGAACTGGCGCCAGATAAGCTGGTAAAGTTTCTGCGCGTCGGCTTCCATATCCTTTAAGGATTCGGCAAACACGCCCACGTCCGAAGGACGAATCGCTTCGTGCGCTTCCTGGGAGTTCTCTTTACTTGTGTACTGAAGCGGCGAGGCAGGCAGGTATTTCTTGCCAAAGTTCTCGTCGATATAACCGCGCACCATGCTCACCGCGTCCTGGCTGAGATTGGTGGAGTCGGTACGCATGTAAGTGATGTGGCCCGCTTCATACAGACGCTGCGCCATCATCATGGTTT
>DALYUA010000489.1:0-2631 GCA_031993245.1 Buttiauxella sp.
CAGATACTGAGCACGCTCAACACCTTCTTCACGGATGACCGATTCGATCGCCTGTTGCCAGTCGCGAGTTTCGATCGGATCCACGTCATTTGGGAAACGTTCTGACATGGGTGGTATTCCTTATCTGTGTCTAATACGTTGATTATCTGGAACCTGTCCCATTGTGCTTTCCTTGAAAAAACACAATAAGACAGGTTCTGCGTTTAGTTGCCGCGCTCTAAGTTTGGCGCTTGCGAGCCTCAAATCTGGCTCTATTCCTTTCGTTGCTGTAAGCGCCGCAGAGAACGTTCACGACGACTCTCTTCGCGGCTGCGATCCAGCAATATTTCCTCGATAAATGCCAGGTGACGATGCGACGCTTCACGCGCCTGCTCCGGCTGGCGGGCCATAATCGCCGCAAAAATGCTGGCGCGATGGCTGCTCACTTGCGCCAGCATTTCGCGACGCGCGTAGAGCAATTCAAAGTTATGACGAACGTTTTGTTCGAGCATAGGTTCCATGCAACGCAACAAGTGTAGTAGCACAACGTTGTGTGCGGCTTCAGTCACTGCAATTTGATACTGCATAACGGCGTCGGATTCGGCATCCAGATCGCCGGACTCCTGAGCCTGCTCAATAGCAACGTGGCAGTCGCCAATGCGCTTGAGATCTTCGTCCGTACCGCGCAATGCGGCGTAATAGGCGGCGATCCCTTCCAGGGCATGGCGGGTTTCAAGCAGGTCAAACTGGGATTCTGGATGGTCAGACAGCAGTTCTACAAGCGGGTCGCTTAAGCTCTGCCAGAGGCTGTTTTGGACAAAAGTGCCACCGCCCTGTCGACGAAGCAGTAATCCTTTCGCTTCGAGACGCTGTATGGCCTCGCGCAGTGAAGGACGAGAAACGTCAAACTGTTTTGCCAGTTCGCGTTCGGGTGGGAGTTTTTCGCCGGGACGCAAGGTTCCCTCAAGGATAAGAAACTCCAACTGCTGCTCAATCACATCGGATAATTTAGGTTGGCGAATTTTGCTGTAGGCCATTCTTCCTTTTCTCTGCCATTAGCCCGGAGTCAATTGGTATGACCAATTTCACATTCGTGACACTAAAGTAACAAAGTATTCACCTTCTGTCCATATTGGTTTTGATTGAAATCAGTAAAGCGGGCACTTTTTAACAACATCACGGATATAGCGTTTCAAACATGTAACTTTGCACAAAACTTATGATTACTCCCAAAGTGGCAGATTTAACTTCTATAAAAGCGCGCTCTTTCAATTTTCTGACAATCTGAACCGATTCAACCCCTTTATATATGAATATAAATTCGTAATTACCGCTTAGGCTCGGGAAATAAGCAGGTGGTAAAAAACGGGCCTTTATTTACGGTTGGTTTCTTTTTATCCAACTCGTCATAGCAATAAAAGAAAGCAGGTGCAAATGCTGGCGCTTATCACTATTCTTGGCGCTGCGGTAGTCCACAACGCGAAATACTGGAATTAACAACCGTAAAAAAAAGACTACACCTTACGGAATTGCAAAATTACACACGCCGCTACGAGCGTATAAAAACAATCACAATCACGAGGTTTAACGATGGATGGTCAACAGCAAGGCGGCGACACGCTAAAGCGCGGCCTTAAAAACCGCCATATTCAGCTCATCGCGCTGGGTGGAGCTATCGGGACGGGCCTGTTTCTGGGCAGCGCCTCCGTCATTCAGTCTGCGGGTCCGGGCATTATTCTCGGCTACGCAATCGCTGGGTTTATCGCTTTTTTAATTATGCGCCAGCTCGGCGAAATGGTTGTTGAAGAGCCGGTCGCCGGATCTTTCAGCCATTTTGCCTATAAATACTGGGGCGGATTTGCCGGTTTTGCTTCCGGCTGGAACTACTGGGTTCTTTATGTTCTGGTTGCGATGGCAGAACTGACCGCCGTAGGGAAATACGTTCAGTTCTGGTGGCCTGAGATCCCAACCTGGGTTTCCGCAGCCGTTTTCTTTGTGCTTATCAACGCCATCAACCTCACCAATGTCAAAGTGTTCGGGGAGATGGAATTCTGGTTTGCCATCATCAAAGTTGTCGCCGTGGTGGCCATGATCCTCTTCGGCGGCTGGCTGCTGTTTAGCGACAGCGCGGGTCCTCAGGCAACGGTGCGCAACCTTTGGGAACAAGGCGGTTTCCTGCCGCACGGCATGACGGGGCTGGTGATGATGATGGCGATCATTATGTTCTCGTTCGGCGGCCTTGAACTGGTAGGTATCACTGCCGCTGAAGCGGATAACCCGGAGATCAGCATTCCTAAAGCGACCAACCAGGTTATCTACCGCATTCTGATCTTCTATGTGGGTTCACTGGCCGTGTTGCTTTCACTGATGCCATGGACACGCGTGACCGCAGACACCAGCCCGTTCGTGCTTATCTTCCATGAGCTGGGAGATTCTCTGGTCGCTAACGCGCTGAACGTGGTGATCCTGACGGCGGCTCTGTCGGTCTACAATAGCTGCGTTTACTGTAACAGCCGCATGCTGTTCGGTCTTGCTCAACAAGGTAACGCGCCCAGAGCGCTGCTTAAGGTTGATAAACGCGGCGTTCCGGTAGGCACTATTCTGGTTTCAGCCGTTACGACCGCACTGTGTGTACTGATTAACTACTTAATG
>DALYUA010000490.1:0-2629 GCA_031993245.1 Buttiauxella sp.
ACCTCTTGCATGCCATGCAAGCGCTCTCCCAGCTGAGCTATAGCCCCGAACCGTAGAAACCTTGTCGTGTTGACGGGCGGCATCATATGAAACCCGCCAGATTGTGTCAACGGCAAATTCTTCTTCTGCGGTCGATCGCCGAAAAAGCAAACAACTCATACAGATCCTGATTGCATCTCGTCCCGCTGTAGTTAATCCTGTCACAGTTTCGTGTAAAACGATCGCATAAAATGAACCACTAATAACTTCTTTTGCATTAAGGAATTCACCGTGCTCAAGGAACGAATGACACCTGAAGAACTGGCGACGCTTACCGGCTATAGTCGGCAAACCATCAACAAGTGGGTGCGCAAAGAAAACTGGACAACGACGCAGAAACCCGGTGTTCAGGGTGGAAAAGCCAGGTTAATTCATATTGATGAACGCGTTCAGGAATTCATTAACAATGCGAAGCGGGCTACTGACAAATCCTCTACCTATTCGGCTAATGCTTCCACGCTGGAAGCCTTACTGCTCCATTCGCTAAAACAGATGTCGGAAAGCGAGCAGCAGAAATTGTCGGCGCTGATTTTACGGGAAGGTATTTCTGGGGTGTTAAAACGTCTGGGCATTCGCGATAGCGAATAAAAAAACCGGCGACAATGCGCCGGTTTTGTATCCCGCTGATATGAATTACTGACTTTCGCGTTCAGCGATAAAACCTAATGCTTTATTAATTCTTGCCACAGAACGCTGTTTGCCAACCGCATGAACCGTTACGTCCAGCGCCGGCGACTGCCCGCCCCCTGTTACAGCAACGCGTAACGGCATGCCTACTTTACCCATACCGACTTCCAGCTCATCTGCCGTTGCCTGAATAGCCTGATGCACGTTTTCCGCGCTCCAGTCGCTCAGGGCTTCAAGCTTATCGCGCACCACCTCCAGCGGCTGGCGGGCAACCGGACGCAGATGTTTCTTCGCGGCATCAGCATCAAACTCGCTGAAATCTTCATAGAAATAGCGGCAGGTTTCCGCCATCTCTTTAAGCGTTTTGCAGCGCTCGCCCAGCAGTTTCACCAGATCGGCCAGTTGCGGACCATTTCGGGTATCAATATTCTGCTGCTCAATGTGCCATTGCAGCTGCGTCGCAACGTATTCCGGCGCCAGATGGTTAATGTAGTGGTGGTTCAGCCACTGCAGCTTTTCCGTATTAAAGGCGCTGGCAGATTTGCTGACGGTATTTAAAGAGAAGAGCTTAATCATCTCTTCACGGGTGAAGATCTCCTGATCGCCATGTGCCCAGCCCAGACGCACCAGATAGTTCAGCAGCGCTTCCGGCAGATAGCCTTCATCGCGATACTGCATGACGCTTACCGCACCGTGGCGTTTGGATAATTTTTTGCCGTCATCGCCGTTAATCATCGATACGTGCGCATACACCGGCACTGGCGCATTCAGCGCTTTCAGAATGTTGATCTGGCGCGGAGTGTTGTTGATATGGTCTTCGCCGCGGATCACATGGGTGATTTCCATATCCCAGTCGTCTACCACCACGCAGAAGTTATAGGTTGGCGAGCCGTCGGTACGACGAATAATCAGGTCGTCGAGCTCCTGATTGCTGAATTCGATTGGGCCGCGAATCTGGTCGTCAAAAATGACCGAACCTTCCTGCGGGTTAGCAAAACGAACAACGCATGGCTCATCGGCTGCGTGATGCTCGTGTCCGTGGCGGCAGCGACCGTCATAACGTGGCTTTTCGCCCTTCTCCATTTGTTCTTCACGCAGCGCATCAAGACGCTCTTTGGAGCAGTAGCATTTATATGCCGTGCCCGCTTCCAGCATCTCATCTATTACGCTGTTATAGCGGTCAAAGCGTTTGGTCTGATAATACGGGCCTTCATCCCACTCCAGGCTCAGCCAGTTCATCCCGTCCATAATGGCTTCGATGGCTTCCGGGGTTGAGCGTTCGAGATCGGTATCTTCAATACGCAGCACGAACTCGCCGCCTTGGTTACGGGCAAACAGCCAGGAATAGAGAGCAGTACGTGCGCCACCGACGTGCAGGTAGCCTGTTGGGCTTGGCGCAAAGCGAGTTTTGATTTTCATTGAACGGCCTTAATTACGCAAAAGTACCGGGAAATCGGTAAATGCCAGGGAAGATAAAGTGGGCAACATTCTACCACTGTGGGCTGATTCCTCAATGTTGATGCTTTTACTTCGCCGCAAACTGCTTATTTCGATGATAAATCAAGCGTCAATGAGCAAATCACGATCGCATTGACTAATTTTAAGACGAACAAACAAAATCTTTAGAAAAGGCGTTGACTCATTTTCAACTCTCCCTATAATGCGACTCCACACAGCGGGGGTGATTAGCTCAGTTGGTAGAGCATCTCCTTTACACGGAGGGGGTCGGCGGTTCGAGCCCGTCATCACCCACCATTCATTAGTGAGTGTGCTCCGCAGTGTAGTAAGAGAATTTAGCGTTGGGTGATTAGCTCAGTTGGTAGAGCACCTCCTTTACACGGAGGGGGTCGGCGGTTCGAGCCCGTCATCACCCACCATCTCCTCTTAAGAATAAAGCAGTACCGAAGTTTGGGTGATTAGCTCAGTTGGTAGAGCACCTCCTTTACACGGAGGGGGTCGGCGG
>DALYUA010000491.1:0-2622 GCA_031993245.1 Buttiauxella sp.
TGCCGTTGGCAAACATTGAACGATGCAGACCCGGATCGCGAATCAGGTCTTTCTTAACGATGTTTGCCGTCACTACCAGGTGACCGACGTGCTCCGCGATAACCACCAGCGCAGCAGGCAGAATGGTGAAAATAGCGAACCATTCAAAGCGCGGAGTGTAGAAGGTTGGCAGCGCGAACCAGTGCGCTTCACGGATTGGCGTAACATCTACCACGCCCATCACGAAGGAGAGCGCGTAGCCCGCCAGCACGCCGATAAGAATCGGGATAATCGCCAGGAAACCACGGAACAGCACGGAGCCAAAGACCGTTACCGCAAGCGTCACCAGGGAAATGATAATAGTGGTGCTATCCGGGGAAGCGCCTTCCGCAGGCAGCAGCCCCGCCATGTTTGCCGCAACGCCCGCCAGCTCAAGGCCGATTACCGCAACAATTGCGCCCATCGCCGCCGGTGGGAACATCACGTCCAGCCAGCCGGTGCCCGCCTTTTTCACAATCAGCGCCACAATACAAAACAGCACGCCGCACATGATAAAGCCGCCCAGCGCCACTTCGTAACCCAGCGGCAGAAGCAGCAATACAGGAGAGATAAAGGCAAAGCTTGACCCCAGGTACGCCGGAATTTTGCCTTTGCAGATAAAGAGATACAGCAGTGTCCCGATACCGTTAAACAGCAGGACGGTTGCCGGATTGATGTGAAACAGGATCGGTACCAGAACTGTTGCGCCAAACATGGCAAACAGATGCTGCAAACTTAACGGAATCGTTTGCAATAAAGGTGGTCTTTCACTTACCCCGATAGCGCGGCGGGTCATGTTGTTTTCCTCTGAATATTATTTTAACGAACGACGAGTTTTAAAAACCAAAAAAAAGCCGACTTTCGAAGTCGGCTACTTATTTATTTCGTACCAAATATCTTGTCGCCGGCGTCGCCGAGGCCTGGAATAATATATCCATGCTCGTTAAGGCATTGATCGATGGAAGCGGTATAAAGCTCGACATCCGGGTGTGCTTTTTCCAGCGCGGCGATACCTTCCGGCGCAGCCACCAGAACCAGCACTTTAATGCTGGTACAGCCTGCATTTTTCAGCAGGTCGATAGTGGCGATCATCGAACCACCGGTTGCCAGCATCGGGTCAACCACCAGCGCCATGCGTTCTTCGATGTTTGAAACCAGCTTCTGGAAGTAAGGTACTGGTTCTAACGTCTCTTCGTTACGATAAACGCCAACCACGCTGATGCGCGCGCTGGGTACGTTTTCCAGTACCCCTTCCATCATGCCCAGGCCGGCACGCAGAATCGGCACAACGGTAATTTTCTTGCCTTTGATCTGGTCGATTTCTACCGGGCCGTTCCAGCCTTCGATAGTGACCTTTTCGATTTCCAGATCCGCGGTGGCTTCGTAAGTCAGCAGGCTGCCAACTTCTGAGGCGAGTTCACGAAAGCGTTTAGTACTGATGTCCTGCTCACGCATCAGGCCCAGCTTGTGTTTGACGAGTGGGTGTTTCACTTCCACGATCTTCATTACTCTTTCTCCCCGAGAATGTTGGCGACCACAAAAAAAATCGCCGGATTATACCGCTTTTTTGCAGTGAAGCCACCGGTATTGGGGTTGATCGGGATCAACCAAACCCGAATGAGTATAGATTAACAATCTTTCCTCCCGCTTCATAAGAGGCTCGCAAACGTTTGCCTGCACTGTTAGAATTGCCGCGATTTTTATCCATACCACCCGTGGGGAACGAGCAGTGACCGATAAAACCTCTCTTAGCTACAAAGATGCCGGTGTTGATATAGATGCTGGTAACGCTCTGGTCGACAGAATTAAAAGCGTAGTGAAAAAGACCCGCCGCCCGGAAGTAATGGGTGGCCTGGGTGGTTTCGGTGCGCTGTGTGCGTTGCCACAGAAATATCGTGAGCCCGTGCTGGTTTCCGGCACCGATGGAGTCGGCACCAAGCTGCGTCTGGCCATGGATTTAAAACGTCACGATACCATCGGGATCGATCTGGTCGCGATGTGCGTAAACGACCTGGTGGTTCAGGGCGCGGAGCCGCTGTTCTTCCTTGACTACTACGCTACCGGCAAACTTGATGTGGATACCGCATCCAGCGTCATTACCGGCATCGCGGAGGGTTGTTTGCAGTCTGGCTGTGCGCTGGTTGGCGGCGAAACCGCTGAGATGCCTGGTATGTATCACGGTGAAGATTACGACGTGGCTGGTTTCTGCGTGGGCGTCGTTGAGAAGTCTGAAATCATCGATGGCTCCAAAGTTGCCGACGGCGATGTGCTGGTAGCGCTGGCTTCAAGCGGCCCGCACTCCAACGGCTATTCACTGGTACGCAAAGTGCTGGAAGTAAGCGGTGCCGATCCGCTGACAACCGACCTGGAAGGCAAGCCGCTGGCGGATCATCTGCTGGAGCCAACCCGCATTTATGTCAAACCGCTGCTTGAGCTGATTGGCGAAGTTGACGTGCACGCCATCGCCCACCTGACCGGCGGCGGTTTCTGGGAGAATATCCCGCGCGTGCTGCCAGACAATACGCAGGCGGTTATTGATGAGTCTTCATGGCAATGGCCTGCCGTATTCAACTGGCTACAAAAGGCTGGCAATATCAGTAGCCA
>DALYUA010000492.1:0-2617 GCA_031993245.1 Buttiauxella sp.
CCCCTGCGGCGCAGGAATTTCCTCACCGTTTACACGTACATTGCCTTCACCAAGCAGCATCAGCGAAAGATGCGCCAGCGGCGCCAGATCGCCTGATGCGCCCACAGAGCCTTTCTCCGGAATAACCGGCATCACGCCTGCGTTATACAAGCGCAGCAAATTATCGATGAGCTGGAGCCTTACGCCAGAATGCCCCCGGGCCAGGCTAATAACTTTGCTCGCCATAACCAGACGCACCACGTCGTCGGGCAAAGCCTCGCCCAGCCCTACGCTGTGCGACAGCACCAGGTTTCTTTGCAGTTCGGCAAGACGGTCGTTGCCGATAGTGGTTTGCGCAAGTTTGCCAAAACCAGTATTAATGCCGTAAACCACATCGCCGTGCTTAACAATGGCTTCCACCGTTTGCTGCGCGCGCTCAACGGCCGCGATAGCCTGTGGATCAAGCTCCAGCGTGACGCTACCATGATAAATATCGCGCAGCGTGGCAAGCGAGACATGGCCTGGCGTGAGGGTACAACGCTTCTTTTGCATCGGCATGTTTATATCCTGTTGGCAGCAATTCAATGAACATATAGAGTTGTATAGACAACTTAACTAATAAACCAAATTGTCCGCCAGTCGGTCATAGATAATTTTTATCGAACAGTGAGCGGGATCGCGCTTAACACAGAAAAAATTAAGGACAAAACGTGTCTGAATTAGAGCCTCTGCAGCAACTACAAGCTGCCATCAGCGATCTCCCCGCGCCTATTTATCAGCGGGTGAAGCAGGCAATAATCGGCCAGATCCGCAGCGGGGTCTGGCTGCCGCATCAGCGTGTACCGTCGGAAACTGAACTGGTGAATGCGCTTAACGTCAGCCGTATGACGATTAACCGCGCGCTACGTGAATTAACAGGGGAAGGCTGGCTGGTACGAATGCAGGGCGTGGGAACTTTTGTGGCGGAACTCAAAGGCCATACGGCCATGCTTGAGGTGCGCAGCATTGCCGAGGAGATCGCCGCGCGCGGCCACCATTACCGCAATCATCTGGCGGCATTAGAGCAGGTAGCGGCGAGTGAAGAGCTCGCACGCGCATTCTCCATTCGCCCCGACGAGCCGCTGTTTTACTCACAGATGGTTCATTACGATAACGATGAGGCCGTGCAGCTTGAAACACGCTACGTTAATCCGTCGCTTGCGGCAGACTATCTCCAGCAGGATTTTCGGCTGGTTACCCCGCACCACTATTTAAGCCAGCTGGCGCCGTTAACCTCCGGGGAGCATATCGTCGAGGCCGTGCTGGCAGATGAAACGCAGCAGGCGTTGCTGGAGGTCACAGCCCGGCAGCCGTGTTTGCTGGTTAAACGCCGCACCTGGCACCATGCGCAGGTGGTTACGGTGGCCCGGCTGCTGTACCCGGGCTCGCGTTATCAACTGGTAGGAAGCTTTACCGGACAGTGATTACAGGTAAGTTATCTCGCTAAACAGCAGTTGTCCCTCAGATTTCAACAGGCGCAGCGTGTGGCGACCATCCTGCCACCATGCGCCCTGATCGTGCGACAAAAGCTTATTGCCCAGCTGCCATTCGCCACTCAGCACATAAACGATGCCGCCGCGTGGGGCAAAAGTCGTGAAGGTGCGGTCGGCGACTCGTACTTTCGCCCGGCAGCGATCGCGGCGCGTCATCACGTTGAAATCCATCGACATACCGTGGGTCAGTTCAGCTTTCACCACCTGCTCGCCCGCAAACGAAAACGGCTGATGCCGCTTAAGCGTATGGTGAAAGTCTTTCCCGCCGTCAAGGATCACCTCTCCTCCTTCGAGCAGCGTAATTACCCGGTCAATTTGCGGGAAGGCAGAAAACTCGCCGCTGCTCGCAATCGAGGCGATACTTGCGCGCCAGTTAAAATCACGGGTTGCAGGCGGAAAGCAGCAAATCTCGCGGGTTTCCCCGGCGCCGTTTCGCCACAGGCTGACTGGCACTTTCCGAATATCGAAGAATTCCATTACTGCTCCTGAAGGCTGCGCATCACCTGCGCAAATTGTGTAAAGCTGTGCTCATCAAGCGGGTGCCGCCGGTCAGTTATCACCTGCCTTCCGGCAACCCACACGTCTCTTATTTGTTCTCTTTGCCCGCCGAACAGCCAGCGGTTTATCAGCGCGTAATCTTCAATATTTGCCAGCCACGAGTCATGCTCCAGAACCAGCCAGTCAGCCCTGAAGCCCGGCGCGATAGCGCCCAGCCGCACACCGCATGCCTGCGCCCCCCCGGCCGCCGCCTGCCGCCAGAGCACTTCTCCCACCTGCGGCAGCTCCGGCAAAACGACCCGATTGCGACGGCGATCTCTGAGACGCTGGCTGTATTCAAGCCAACGCAGCTCTTCTTGCGCGTTAACCGAAACATGGCTGTCCGAGCCGATTCCCCAGTGGCCGCCCTGGGCGATAAAATCACTGGCCGGGAAAATACCGTCGCCAAGGTTTGCCTCGGTTGTTGGGCATAAGCCGGCCACCGCACGGCTTTCGACAATCTGCGACATTTCGTCGGCGGCCAGATGCGTTGCGTGGATCAGGCACCAGCGGTCATCCACCGCAAAGCGGTTATAGAGCCAGTTCACCGGCCGTTCGCCGCTCCATGC
>DALYUA010000493.1:0-2609 GCA_031993245.1 Buttiauxella sp.
GACTCGGCGCTGGCGGCGAAGACGGTCGCCAGCGGTTTCGGTAGCTCAATCCATAAAGATAAACCGCCGTCTGGCGCGGCGGTAATTCGCCAGTCAGGGAAGAGCTCTCTTACGATTGCGGAGCAAAAATCCCTTTGTTCCTGTAGCATTTTCCTGCGCTGCGGCAGGAAATTATCGACCGTGTTGAACAGGCTAATCGTCGCCAGTTGCTCAAGAAGAGGGGAGCCTAAATCAAGCGAATTTCGCACCTGAATCAGTGAGGCGATAGTGCGTGAGGAGGCCCGAATCCACCCCAGACGCAAACCGCCCCAGAAGCTTTTTCCGGCCGATCCAAGCGTGATGACGTTATCTGCATCATCAAAAGCGGCGAGCGGCGGCGGGGGAGGCGCATCAAACCATAGATCCACCATTGTTTCATCCACCACGATTGTCGTGCGGTTCCGGGCTGCAATTTCCGTCACGATTGCACGAGTTGCGGCGTCCATGCAGCGCCCGGTGGGGTTATGAAAGTCCGGGATCAGGTAAGCCAGACGAGGAGAGGTCTGGGCGATGGTTGCAGCCAGACCATCCGTATCCCAGCCCTCCTGCGGCAGACTGACTGAAACCGGGCGGCAGGATGCGCCTGTAATCGCGGCTAACGCCATCGGATAGGTTGGATGATCGATGACCACCCTGTCACCGGGACCGGTTAGCAATCGCAGAATCAGGCTAAATCCGCTTACCGCGCCGTTTATCACCATGATCTGATCCGCCGAAGTCGGTAAGCCACGGGCTGCATAACGCCGGGCAATCACTTCGCGAAGCTCCGGTAATCCACGCTGATCGTAACCCGTGGAGCTGAGATGCTCGGGCAACGCCGTTATCGCGCTGGTGTAAGCCTGATGAATCTCCGGGCCCGCGGATAGTGCGGCAGTTGAAAGATCCAGTATCGGGGCAACGCCGGATACTGGCGAGGTGGCAAGCCCGCTATCCGGGAGAATAGGCGTGGATCCTGAGCCGTGGCGGCTGAGCAAATAACCTTCTTCACGCAGTTGTCCCAGCGCCGCGGCAACGGTTGTTCTGCTTACGCCAAGCGCGGCTGCCAGCTCGCGTTCTCCAGGCAAGCGGCTTTCCAGCGGCAGCCTGCCGTCAAGGATCAACAAACGTAGCCCATCCGCAAGCTGACGATAAACCGGCGTGCGGGAAAGCTCCTGGTGCCAGTGCCCCAGAAGTTTAATAAGTGAGGGTGTCCCCGTTCTGCGCTGTGTCATAACAGTCCACTTTGTGATAACTGGACCTTAATAATCAGTCCATTTTGCAAGAAAGTATAGCCACAACGAACAGATGAGATGGGAAAATGATGGCGCGTCGATTAATGCAGCTTTACATCGGGCTGGTGCTGTACGGGGTATCGACGGCGATGTTTGTCCGCGCCGATCTGGGAGCGGATCCGTGGAACGTCTTTCACCTCGGCGTGGCAAAAATATTTTCTCTTAATATTGGCATGGTGATGATTCTGGTTGGCGCGCTGGTGCTGCTGCTGTGGATCCCTCTGCGGCAGCGTCCGGGCCTCGGTACTATCAGCAATGTCTTCGTGATTGGGCTGGCGGCAGACGCGGCGCTGGCGCTGATGCCGCCGCTGGAATCGCTGGTTGCGCGCAGCATTCTGCTTGTTTCTGCCGTAGTGGTGAATGCCGTTGCTACAGGCATGTACATCGGAGCTGGTTTTGGTGCTGGCCCGCGAGATGGCTTAATGACCGGTATTAACGCCCGCACCGGCTGGTCGGTACGCAGCGTGCGCACCGCAATTGAGCTGACGGTACTTTTTGCAGGCTGGATGATGGGCGGCACGTTGGGCGTGGGTACGGTACTTTATGCACTCGCCATTGGCCCGCTTATCCAGCTATGCCTGCCGTGGTTTCGTGTAACTGTTCGCTGCGAAAAAACGCAGGCCGGATCGACGGTAGTGCCATAGGTTTAAAGCTGTGTTAAACCTGAACCACAGCCTGATAAGGAGACACTATGGCCCGCTATCCAATAAAACAACAGTTCTGGCGTGATGCCGCGCTGCCGTGGCTTGAGGTAAGAAACGTGCTGGACGGACGCGGCGTTTGCTATGCGCCGCATACTCATGAAACTTTTTCTGTTGGCGCAGTAGTGGCGGGCACCAGCACCTACCTTAACGAGAAAACGCAGCTACAGATCGATAAAGGTACGGTGGTATTGATGAACCCGGGCGTGCTGCACGCCTGTAATCCGGTGCAGGATCAACCCTGGTCCTGGCGGATGTTTTATTTCGACAGGCGCTGGTTAAATCAGTTACTGGGCGACGAAGAAGAAAATAGCTGCCACTTTACCCAGACCTGGAGCGCCAGCCAGACGCTGTATACCGGCCTTAACCAGCTCTACCTCAGGATCACCAGCCCTCAATACGATACGCTGGAAAAAGAGTCTGCGGCGGTTGAATTTATGCTGCGGGTGCAGCAAGAACTCCGTCCGCAGTTAAATGCTTTTAGCGACGCGCCTCAACAACTGGCCAGGGCCATCGAAAAAATCCAGCAACAGTACGACCAGCCTTTAACGCTGGCCTCGCTTGCGCAGGCGGCCGATCTTTCGGTGAGCCATTTGAT
>DALYUA010000494.1:0-2567 GCA_031993245.1 Buttiauxella sp.
GCGTTCCAGTGGCAGCGCGCTTCCGTGCAGCGCTTTATAGCCCGTTCAGCGAAACAAGCGGGCTGATTCGCACGGCTTTGTCCGCTATCATTAAGCCTATTACCGTTAAAAGAGATGTGGATTTATGAAGCTGATGTTCGCTTCCGATATTCATGGGTCATTGCCGGCAACCGAGAAGGTGCTGGCAATTTTTGCGCAAAGCGGCGCGCAGTGGCTCGTTCTGGTTGGCGATTTACTCAATCATGGGCCGCGCAATGCCTTACCTGAGGGATACGATCCGGCGGCGGTAGCGCAGCGGCTTAACAGCGTGGCGGATAAAATCGTCGCCGTACGCGGCAATTGCGATAGCGAAGTTGACCAGATGCTGTTGCGTTTCCCCATTACCGCGCCTTTTGCTCAGATTCTGTTGCCGGGACAGCGTCTGTTTGTCACCCACGGCCATCTTTTTAACCCTGATAATTTGCCGCCTCTGGCGCCACACGATGTACTGATTTTCGGCCATACTCATCTTCCGGTAGCTGAAAAACGTGACGGACTTTACTGTTTCAACCCGGGCTCCGTAAGTATTCCGAAAGGGGGTTTTGCAGCGAGCTACGGTATGTTGGATGACGGTGTTCTGACCGTTCACACGCTGAATAACGATGGGGTTATTGCACAGGTCGGCATTACCCCGTAACTTACCGTTTGTAAAACCGATAACGCGCCGTAAGAGCGCCCTTTAGAGAAGGTTTCCCGATGGTGGAACAGAGTCATGTTGTTGGCACGGAATGGGTGGACATTGTCAATGAAGACAATGAAGTGATAGCGCAAGCCAGCCGCGAGCAGATGCGCGCGCAGCGGTTACGTCATCGTGCTACCTATATTGTTGTTCATGACGGCATGGGCAAAATTCTGGTACAGCGCCGCACTGAGACGAAAGATTTCATGCCGGGCATGCTGGATGCCACGGCAGGCGGCGTCGTTCAGTCTGATGAACAGCTTCTCGATTCTGCCCGTCGCGAGGCGGAAGAAGAGCTGGGGATCGCCGGTGTTCCCTTTGCCGAGCATGGTCAGTTCTATTTCGAAGATGAACACTGTCGTGTATGGGGCGGTTTGTTCAGCTGCGTCTCGCATGGCCCGTTTGCGCTGCAGGAAGAGGAGGTCAGCGAGGTGAGCTGGATGTCTCCGGAAGAAATTACCGCCCGCTGCGATGAGTTCACTCCAGATTCGCTGAAGGCGCTGTCGCTGTGGATGACGCGCAACGCCAAAAATGAGAAGCAGTCGGCGACGGCTGCGGAGTAGCCCCCGTTCTTCAGGGCGGAGAGGCTTGCCTTATCCGCCCTGTAATATTATCCCCGCGCCTGCCTTCAGCAATCCCGCAAGGTCTTAGCCGTTTGCTGTAAGAGCTTATAGCTCTCATAGCGTGCCCGGTGCGTCTGGCGATAAGTCTCCTGTGGCTCAAACTGCCGATCCAGCTTTGTCATCAACGACATGGCTTCATTCACGGTTGCGGCTATATTCCCGGCGACAGCACCCAGAATAGCCGAGCCTAACAGCACCGGCTCGCTGCATATCGTGGAAAGGATCGGTAGATCGCAGGCGTCGGCCAGTAGCTGACGAACCAGCGGATGCTGACCCGCGCCGCCGCTGATGGCGATTTTATCCGTCTTAACGCCCTGATGACGTTGTGCGTCAACGATCTGCCGCAGCCCGTAGCCGATGCCGCATAAGCCGGCGATATACAGGGCGACCAGGTTATCCAGATCCCTTTCCATTCCTAACCCGGCGATGGCCGCCCGGGCATGAGGATCGGCAAACGGCGCGCGGTTGCCCAAAAACTCAGGCACGACATGAATACCGCGAGCCAGCTCGATGGCTTTTGACGGATCCGTGAATTTAGCCAGCGCCAGATCCGCCAGGTAAACCGGTAACGGAACGTTGAGCGCCTGAGCCTGTGTGCTTGCCTCGGCAGCAGCGGGGTGGAAGGCCAACAGTTGATCGATAGCCGCGCCAGCAGCGCTTTGGCCGCCTTCGCTTAGCCACATGCCCGGCACCATCGCTGAATAGTAAGGCCCCCACACGCCGGGAATATAAACGGGTTTTTCTGTGGAGGTCATCGTGCAGGCGGAAGTGCCAAAAACCCAGGCAAGGTTGTGCAGCGCGCCATTATCCACGCCCGCCGTGCCGATCCCGCCCGCGTGGGCGTCAATCATACCGATGGCGACAGGCGTGCCGACAGGTAAGCCCATCTCATCGGCCGAAGCAGCGCTGAGTCCCTGGCCGCAAGGCGTACCGGGCTCCACGATGCGCTGGCCAATACGCGCAAACTCCTCGTCCGCAAGCTCATCGAGCCCGATGGTGCGGAAGTAGTCTGGGTCCCAGCGTTTTTCGTGTGCCAGATAGGTCCATTTACAGGTTACCGTGCAGGTTGAGCGGGCCAGATCTCCCGTGGCGCGCCAGGTGAGGAAATCCGCCAGATCGAAAAATTGCCAGGCGTTATCATAAACTTTCCGGCGGTTCTCCTTCAGCCAGAGGATTTTTGGGGTTTCCATCTCCGGTGAAATTTTGCCCCCTACATATTGCAAAAC
>DALYUA010000495.1:0-2543 GCA_031993245.1 Buttiauxella sp.
TTTCTTTTTTTGCATAATGCTGCTGAGCAGAGCATCTTTCTCATGCCAGAGCGCATTGAGCCATGACTGAAAGCGACCTTTAAAGCTTTTATCATTGATATAGTCGCCGCGTAAATTTTCCTCAATCGGTACCAGCGATACGCGTACCACAATCCTCGTCATCTTCCCGGTTAACATGTCATAAAAAGGTGAGCCTATGTTTTCCGGATAGCAGAGCGTCACATTCAAAAGCTTATCGAATTGTTCCTCAAGCACGTTCAGTACCATTGCAATCCCGGCGGCCTTAGGGGGAAGCAGATTCTGAAAGGCCGAATACGTCTCGAGGTATTTTTCCTGAGTAAATCGTGAGCCTTCAACAAAGTTAACGATAGTGGTCGGGTGTAAACGGAATTTTTCACAGGAACGACGTGTTGTTTCCACATCTTTGCCGCGACGCTCTGGATGACGTAATAAATAACCGCGCGAGTAGCGCTTCATAAAGGGCATATCTAACGCCCAGCAGGCTAACCCGATAAAGGGAATCCATGCCAGCTGTTGCTTAAGAAAGTATTTATTCATTGGGATATGCTTGCGAAACAGCACGCATAAAATCACGATATCTGCCCAGCTACGATGATTACAGATCAGCAGGTACCAGTTTTTCTTGTTCAGACCTTCCAGTCCTTCGACATCCCAACTCAGATGTGGATTAAAACGCAGAAGCTGAGCCAGTCCTTCACACCAGCAGTACATCATAAAGTCTGCGAGCCACGAGATCGCTCGCCAGAGCGTGGGTATAGGTAACAGCAGCTTAATAATGCCGGCAATAATAATTGGCACAGAGCAAGCAACCGTAATCAGAATGGTGAGTATGACGCTTAAAAACAGGGTGATCGCAGGCGGCAATCTCGACATAAGTATAACTTTCAGGTGGTTATGCAAAAGAAATGAGGGATCAAAGAATAACGAGCGGATAATTCTATCAGAGTTTAACGCCAGAGCTTATTCAAAAAGCCGCAGCTTCTCCGCACCGACATATTTTTTACAGCAGATATCCGCGACTTATAGCATAAATCGTTTTTATATCCACATTACATAATAACGAAATTCTTCATGCCCGGGCGGATGAATATCATCCTAACCTATTGATATAAAAAACAATATAGCAGGTGAAATAAAGTAATTACTTCAGAATATTAGTTGGTTATAAAACTATACACAAAGTTATCCACAATCTCCGGACTGCGTAAGATCTCGCGGATCTATAAAACTTTTTGCCTAATCTGCCCCAAAAGTTCATGTTTTTGGCCTGGCTATGGCATCCTTTAGCTATAAATTTAAATCCCCCAGGTATGGAACGGAACACTATGGTTCAGATCGCGCAAAACCCGCTTATCCTCGTTGATGGCTCATCCTATCTTTATCGGGCCTATCATGCCTTTCCTCCTCTGACTAACAGCCGGGGCGAACCGACAGGCGCGATGTACGGTGTACTCAATATGTTGCGTAGTTTGTTGATGCAGTATCAGCCGACTCATGCCGCCGTGGTCTTTGATGCGAAGGGCAAAACTTTTCGCGATGAGTTATTTGAACATTATAAGTCCCATCGTCCGCCTATGCCGGACGATCTGCGCGCTCAAATCGAGCCGCTTCATGCCATGGTTAAAGCTATGGGCCTGCCGTTACTGGCGGTATCAGGCGTAGAAGCAGACGACGTGATAGGCACGCTCGCTCTGGAGGCCGGGAAAGCAGGGCGGCCGGTACTGATCAGCACCGGCGATAAAGACATGGCCCAGCTGGTGACGCCGGGCGTTACCCTCATTAACACCATGACCAACACCATTCTGGGTCCTGAAGAGGTTTGTACCAAATACGGCGTGCCGCCAGAGCTAATTATCGATTTCCTCGCCCTGATGGGTGACTCTTCAGATAACATCCCCGGCGTTCCTGGCGTCGGTGAAAAAACGGCTCAGGCTCTTTTGCAGGGTCTGGGCGGGCTGGATGCTCTGTATGCCAACCCGGAAAAGATCGCCGACCTTAGCTTCCGTGGTGCAAAAACTATGGCAGCGAAGCTTGAGCAAAACAAAGAGGTGGCGTACCTCTCGTATCAGCTTGCGACGATTAAAACGGATGTTAAGCTTGAGCTCACCTGTGAACAGCTCGAAGTACAGCAGCCTGTGGCAGAGGAATTACTCGACTTGTTTAAGCACTACGAGTTCAAACGCTGGACAACAGATGTTGAAGCTGGCACCTGGTTACAGGCGAAAGGTGCTAAAGCCGCCGCGAAGCCGAAAAAAACGATTGAGATCGCAGCCGAGCCAGAAGAAGAAGCCAGCACGCTTTCTTATGAAAACTACGTCACTATTCTTGATGAGAAAGTCCTTCAGGAGTGGATCGCCCGCCTGAAGAAAGCACCATACTTCGCTTTTGATACTGAAACAGACAGCCTGGACAATGTCAGCGCAAACCTGGTTGGCCTCTCTTTCGCCACAGAGCCGGGCGTTGCTTGCTACATCCCGGTTGCGCATGACTATATCGACGCGCCGGACCAGCTTCCTCTTGAG
>DALYUA010000496.1:0-2535 GCA_031993245.1 Buttiauxella sp.
CAGGTAAGGGAAATCGATGTCATCCAGGCCGCGAAAGTGAATCACTACGAAGCTTTCATCCAGAGACGGAATACCGCGCGCCGCAAAGGGATTCGACGTATCGACCGTTGGAACGCGCTGGAAGTTGATATGGGTGCGTGAGAACTGCGGCGTGATGTAGTTGATATAGTCATCCATCGATCTGACGACGGAATCCATCACCGCTTCGCGAGAGTGGCCGCGCTCGCTTGTGTCGCGCACCAGTTTTTGTATCCACTCAAGGTTAACGATGGGCACTACGCCTACCAGTAGATCCACGTAGTTCGCCACATCGTGCTGCGGGGTGACTACCCCGCCGTGCAGTCCTTCATAAAAGAGAACATCTGTCGGTTCCGGCAACGGTTGCCAGGGCGTGAACGTTCCGGGCACCTGGTTCCACGGCACGGCTTCGTCATAGGTGTGAAGATATTTGCGGGACTTCCCCTGGCCGCTGCGTCCGTATTCAGCAAACGTCTGCTCAAGCAGGCCGAAATCATTAGCTTCTGGTCCGAAGTAGCTGATATGGCGGCCAAGATCGCGCGCTTTACGGATAGCCATATCCATTTCCGGACGGGTATAGCGATGGAAGCTGTCTCCTTCGACTTCTGCGGCGCGCAGGCTGAGCTGCTGGAATATCTTACGAAAGGCCAGGCTTGTGGTGGTAGTTCCTGCGCCGCTGGAACCTGTGACGGCAATTACCGGATGTTTGGCTGACATAGGGCAACAACTCCATGGGGTTTATAAATTATGCAGTACAGACCGCGCCCCATATAACGAGTTATTAGCCGCGAAATTGCCCGCGCGGCATAATATTCACCGTTTCATGAAGCTCTGACCAGACCAGAACCGCTTCACCGCTTTGCAGCTGTCGTTTAACGTCTGCGACCTTCTGCGACAGCGAGCGTTCTTGTTCACCATAATCTGTACCCTCACGTAACACAAAGGATTCGATGAGATTATCGAGCGTTTCGGCGTCGAGATCCTGCCAGGGAATAATCATCTTATTTGTCCAGATATCTTGTCAGCCAGGCGGGAATACGTTGCTCAAGCCACATTTCCGGTTTACGCAGCGTGCCGCCAACAAAACCGACATGCCCGCCATGGCTGGTGAGTTGATATTCAATATTTGTGGGTAAAGATGCCTTATCGGGAATGACATGGTGATCCATAAAGGGATCGTCTTTAGCATGGATGATAAGCGTGGGTTTGGCTATTTCCGGTAATAACGGCATGGCGCTGCACTGGCGGTAATAATCCAGCGCGTCGGCGAAGCCGTGGATTTTTGAAGTAATAAGATCGTCAAAATCACGAATGCGGCGTACGCCTTTTAGCTGCCTTAAATCGACAGGAAGCGTGCCGGGGTAGCTGCGGAGCTTGCGTGCGGCATTCTTTTTCAGCAGGTTTAAGAGATAACGCTGATAGAAACGCGAGAAGCCTTGTTCCATGTGATAGCAGCACTGTTCAAGCATCAGCGGAGCAGAGACCACGACACCTGCTTTTAAAGTGCAGTCCGCGCCCTGTTTCGCCATCAGGCAGGCCAGCATATTCCCGCCGAGAGAGAAACCGACCGCCGCCGTGGGCACTTCGCCATAGCGCTGGTTAAGCCAGTTCAGGAAAAAGGTGCCGTCTTCGGTTTCACCGGAGTGGTAGATGCGCTTCATGCGGTTAGGGACGCCGCTACAGCCCCGAAAATGCATCACCACGCCCAGCCAGCCGCGGTTTTTGGCGGCTTCCATCAGGCCGTGAGCGTAGGGGCTGTGCAGGCTACCTTCCAGGCCGTGAAAGACCACCAGGCGCGGTTTATCAGCGGCCTGGCGTGGATCTTCGCTCCATGCGAGATCGACAAAGTCCCCATCCGGCATATCAAGACGCTGCCAGTGGGGTTTAAAATTGACTCGACGACGGATCACGCGCGGCAGCATAGTTTGCAGGTGAGGATTACTCAGTCCGCGCATCGGGCGGAATTCCTGGCCGTCATCATGATTAAAATTCAGTTCTACAGGACTTGTCTGATCCATATCACACTGTTAGTTTCATTTAGTTTGCTAATCAACGCTGTCGGGTGTGGAACACCTTTTTCATGGAAACGCTTTTCTTTTCAATGCTTGGTTTTCTTTGGGTCGCAGCTATTACACCGGGTCCTAATAATACGCTACTTACCTCTTCCGGGGCCAACTACGGTTTTTTGCGCAGTTTACCGCTGATGACAGGCATCATGCTGGGCATGCAGTGCATTCTGCTGCTGGTAGCCTGCGGCGTGGGCAGCCTGATTTTGCTTTACCCGGCGCTGCACCTTACCCTGAAGATTGCTGGTAGCGTTTATCTTTTGTGGCTGGCCTGGAAAATCGGTACGGCGAGCTACGAGCGACTGGAAACAGCTGCACCGCCGCCTGCTCCAATCCCGTTCTGGCAGGGTGGGCTGCTTCAGATAATCAACCCGAAAGCATGGCTGATGGCGCTTGGCGCGGTAGCCAGTTTTAGCCTCGCCGGTTCAGAGTATCTGCGTTCCGTGGTATT
>DALYUA010000497.1:0-2528 GCA_031993245.1 Buttiauxella sp.
CGACGGGAAGCATTTTTTACCGCAGCACCGCGAACGTATTGTGCTGGTGGGCTTCCGTCGTGACCTTAATCTGCATCAGGATTTCACGCTGCGTGCGCTGAATGCTTTATACCCGCAGCGCCGTCCAGGCTTTGGCGAGCTGCTTGAGCCTACGGTGGATGCCAAATACATCCTCACGCCGACGCTCTGGAAATACCTTTATAATTACGCTAAAAAGCATCAGGCAAAAGGCAACGGTTTTGGCTATGGCCTGGTGGACCCAACCAATCCGGCGAGCGTGGCAAGAACGCTTTCGGCACGTTATTACAAAGATGGCGCCGAAATTCTTATCGATCGCGGCTGGGATAAAGCGCTTGGTGAACTGGATTTCAATAATGCGGAAAACCAGGTGCGTCGTCCGCGTCGTTTAACGCCACGAGAATGTGCACGTTTGATGGGTTTTGAGGCGGTAGAAGGAAAACCCTTCCGTATTCCGGTTTCGGACACCCAGGCCTACCGTCAGTTTGGCAACTCGGTTGTGGTTCCTGCCTTTACCGCCGTAGCGAAACTGCTGGAAGAGAAGATTAAGCAGGCCGTAAAAAAACGCTAAACGGAGAGAAAGATGGCTGATGTTCACAGTAAAGCAGTGCGCAGCAAAAATATGCGCGCCATTGCCACACGCGATACGGCCATCGAAAAGCGCCTGGCGGGTCTGCTTGCGGAATGCGGCTTTGAGTACCGCGTGCAGGACGAGCAGCTTGCCGGTCGCCCCGATTTTGTTATTGATAACCATCGCTGCATTATCTTTACTCACGGCTGCTTCTGGCATCATCACAACTGTTATCTGTTTAAAGTGCCCGCCACGCGCACTGAATTCTGGCTTGAGAAAATAGGTAAGAACGTTGAGCGTGATAAACGCGACATCCGGCGTTTGCTGGGAGAGGGCTGGCGCGTGCTGCTGGTCTGGGAATGTGCGCTAAAAGGGCGTGAAAAGCTCAGCGATGGGGCCTTAACGGAAAGGCTGGAAGAGTGGATTTGCAGCGGTGGTCACCATGCGCAGATTGATACGCTCGGTATTCATGAACTTCATGACGACGGGTGGCAAACGCCACCCGTCGGGTGATCACTCTGTTTCACAGGCTTTCATTATCGGCTTTGGAGGCAGCAGATATTTCCCCAGCGTCACCAGCACGACCGCGAAGATAATCACGCCCAGCGCCAGCCATTCGACAGGCGAAAGACTCTCACCTGCAAACCCCGTTCCAAGAAGCACCGCGACGACCGGGTTAACGTAGGCGTAGCTTGTCGCCACCGCAGGAGCAACGTTGCGGATCAGGTACATATAAGCGCTGATGGCAATAATCGAGCCGAACAGCGCCAGATAGCCTACGGCCAGCAAGCCTGCGGCTGTTGGCATGACGCTCAGGCGTTCGCCCGTAGCCGCGGAAGCGCAAAGCAGCACGATACCGGCGGCAAGCATTTCAATCGCCCCGGCCATCAGGCCGGACGGCAGCTCAATGCGCGAGCCATAAACAGAGCCAAACGCCCAGCTCAGGGAGCCAATCAGGATAAGCCCGGCGCCCCAGGGATTGTCGCTCAGGTTTCCGCCGCTATTGAGAAGGACTATCCCGGCCAGGCCAATGGCGATACCCAGCCATTCAAGCTTGCGCGTCGGGATGCCAAACAGGCGGCTAAAGCACAGGGTAAACAGCGGCACGGTGGCAACCATTACCGCCGCAATGCCGGAAGGAACATGCTGATGTTCCGCAACGGTCACAAAGCCGTTACCCACGGCAAGCAACAGCACGCCAATCAAGGCGGCATTTAGCAGTGGCTTTATTGCCGGCAGTTTATGACCCCGCAATAGCAATACGCTTAGCAAAAGCACGCCTGCGCTCATAAAACGCACGCCAGCCATCATAAACGGCGGCCAGCTTTTAACCCCGATGGCGATAGCAAAATAAGTGGATCCCCGGATGATATACAGCGCAAAAAGCGCTGCTATCAGCGGTAATAGTTGACCTGAACGAACGCGCATACTTCCTCACGACCTTACTGCGACAGGCTTAATAGTTAACGTCAAAACTATCAGCCTGGCGAGTATTTTAATTGTTACCGCTTTGTTAATTTTCGTTAACATATGACTTTAATTTTCGTGTGCCGGGTTTTGCTCCATAATAAAAAGCAACTTAACGAAAAAGGATAATGATTTTGGCCGGAAGTAGCTTATTAACGCTCCTTGATGATATTGCCACGCTGCTGGACGATATCTCGATGATGGGAAAGGTGGCGGCAAAGAAAACCGCTGGCGTACTAGGGGATGATTTATCGCTCAATGCCCAACAGGTTTCCGGGGTGCGCGCCAACCGCGAGCTACCGGTGGTATGGGGTGTGGCGAAGGGTTCTTTTCTTAATAAACTGATTCTGGTGCCGCTTGCGCTGGTCATCAGCGCTTTTGCGCCCTGGGCGATAACGCCGCTTTTAATGGTTGGCGGGGCGTTCCTGTGTTTTGAAGGCGTGGAAAAGGTGGTTCATAGTTTGCAGGCCCG
>DALYUA010000498.1:0-2515 GCA_031993245.1 Buttiauxella sp.
AGCCCTGGCCTTTACTGTACAGAATGTAGTTCGGGTTGGTCTGGTACAGGCTCGGTGCTTTATAAGCACGGGCGATGCCCATTTTCAGCGTAAAGTCGTCGCCCAGGCCCTGAGACAGGTTCAGGGAAGGGCTCCAGTTGTTGCCCACAATGCTGTGATGATCGAAACGCAGCCCCGGCGTTAACATGGTGCTGTCAGTCAGCTCCATATTGTCTTCCGTAAACAGAGAGAATATTTCTGCTTTGGAATAAGGGCTGCGATTGGTGCTGCTTTGTCCTGGAATGTCGCCGCCCATAAAGGTCTGGCCATTAGAGGCCATATCTTTCATACGCTGCTGGTTCCATTCGGCCCCAAGCGTCAGATTCTGGTTCACAACAAAATCAATCGGGATATTCACTTCGCTGTGCAGCAGCACGTCGTTCAGGTCGATGTCCTTGAATTTATTGCTGGCGAAGATACCTTCCGTACCACCGGCCAGACCTTCCTGCTTACGCGAGTTGCGGGTGTGCTCGTACTGCACCCAGTTGCTGGTGGTAAGCCCGTTGTCCCAGCCGCCGTTCCAGGTCAGGGAATAGGTCTGGCGATAGAGACGGTTGGTCTCTTTGCCATAGTTTTCCTTCACGATGTCATTGGTATTGGTGTTCTGGGTATCGCCGGAGTAGAGGTTGCCCTGGCGGCTGTAGCCCGCTTCGAACTCCAGCGACTGCATTGGCGCGAAGTCCCAGCGCACAACGCCATTAATATCTTTGTTAATCACGCCTTCGCGACCGGCTGGCAGGGTATCGGCATATGCACCGATACGTTCAGACTGATGGCCCTGGTTGATATTCCATGCATCGGCCTGGGTTTTATCCAGGTTGCCGTACGGACGGAAGCTGAAATCGCCGCCCAGCGGCCCGTTCAGGCTGAAGTTGGTACGTTTGGTTGACCCTTCATCTTTATGCTCAGGGGCGTTCAGATAGGTGTTCCAGGAACCGTGCCATTCGCCGGTACCTTTTTTGGTAATGATATTTACTACGCCGCCCGCAGCGCCGTTACCGTAGCGAGCCGCTGCCGGGCCACGGATAACTTCAATACGTTCGATCATCTCCGGCGGCACCCAGCTTGAATCACCGCGGGTATCGCGCTCGCCGCGCCAGCCAAGGCGCACGGAATTACGGCTGGACACAGGTTTACCATCAATCAGAACCAGGGTGTTTTCCGGCCCCATGCCGCGAATATCGATCTGACGACCGTTGCCGCGCTGGCCGCTGTTAGAGTTGCCGGTCAGGTTTACGCCCGGCATGGTGCGGACGATTTCAGAGACATCACGCGCGGGAGGGCGCTTTTTAATCTCTTCGGCGGTGATGGTGGAGACACCCGGAGCCTGCAGGTTCTGCTCAGCGGCCGTTACTACTATGGTGTCTTCGGGGGTAGGATTTTGTGTGGTTGCTTTGCTGTCAGCCACGTTCTCTTGCGCAAATGCCGGAGGCGCAACGCTGTAAATTCCCATATTGATAAGCATCAGGAGGGAGTACTGGATCTTCTTATTCATTATGACGGCCTGGTTGAACGCTGTCCTCCGTATCTTCCTTGCCCAGAGGGCCGGAGTGCAGCATGAATGTCCATGAGTCATACCGATACCGCGCGACGATGCTGAGTTAAAGAGCAGCATTTTCCCTGGCATTCGGCAACTGGTTGTTTTAGCTCAGGAGCCGTAGCCCAGCGAGCGCGAATACGCTATTGCAAATGCAAATAATTATCAATAGTATTATCAATATATTTCTGAGTGGTGAAATTTATTCCATCAATAACATAGGGTTATGCTTTGGCGGCTAAATTGCAGGTGGGAAGTGACGGTTGGTGGCAGGGGATCGCGGCGCAGCGCGGACCGTCTGTTATCTGTGGAACGGACGATAAATGCACCGTGACTTTCTGGTGGCGAGATCCGGCTGGAGACGAGCGCACATCAGTCATTAAGCGCGTGTGGATCTATATCACCGGCGTGACCGACCATCATCATCGTTCCCGACCGCAAACGCTGACACGCGTAGCGGGCACCGATGTCTGGCAATGGCAAACAGAGCTTACCTCGTCATGGCGCGGCACTTACTGCCTGATCCCCTCATCCAGTGAAGACGATTTTCCTGCAGCGGCTTTTTCCGAAGAAGCGCCAGACCGCATCGCCCTGCGTGAAGGCTGGCGCAAAATGCTGCCGCATGCGGTTGCCGATCCGTTTAACCCGGACAGCTGGCGGGGCGGGCGCGGACATCCTGTCTCCGCGCTTCATCTGCCCGATGCGCCGCTACAGCCGGGATGGGATAATCCTGCATCCTCCTGGAAACCCGCGCAGTGCATCACCTGGCAGAGCAAGCGGCTGAAGAACAGGCGTCGCGTGTGGATCTTCGCAACCGGAGATAGCGCACCGGAACAGCGCCCGCTGGCTATTTTGCTCGACGGGCAGTTCTGGGCAGAAGAGATGCCCGCGTGGCCGGCCCTTCAGGCCCAGACCAATGCCGGAGCGCTGCCGGAAGCC
>DALYUA010000499.1:0-1518 GCA_031993245.1 Buttiauxella sp.
AAAAGTAACGGTGGATGAGATTAACGCCGCGCTGAAAAAAGCCACGGAAGGAAACGAATCCTTCGGCTATACCGATGAAGAGATTGTTTCTTCCGATATTGTCGGAACGAACTTCGGTTCGGTGTTCGACGCCACGCAAACCGAAGTCACGGAAGTCGGCGATCTGCAACTGGTGAAAACCGTCGCCTGGTACGATAACGAATATGGATTTGTGACACAGCTGGTTCGTGTGCTGGACGCCGTAGCCAAAGAGTAATTTTCTTAAAATACGCCCTCTTCTTTTAACAGGAAGAGGTTTTTCCATGTAATGAAATTCATTATCAATACTACTAATGAATTATTAATTTATACCTCTCTGGAATTGATGTACCGCAAAAAGTGAATTAACCATGCTGATAGCATGGCTTTTTTTTTGTGAGCGAATGTCATGACCGAAAAATACAAGGATGAACCGTCAGGGATCTCTCGTCGGCATTTTGTAAAAGTTACTTCCGCCCTTGCTGCCACCCCGCTTTTTTTCAGCACCTCCGCTGGCGCCAGGGACACCGGGCCGACCACTGACGAGGAAGCTGCTCCAGATAAAGAGCGCGTAGTACCAACCTGTAGCACCTTTGACTGCGGAGGGAAATGCGATATCCGTGCGCATGTCGCCGGAGGCGTTGTCACCCGAATCACCACGCGTCCGGATAATGAGCTGGATGAAGAAATGCCGATCATGCGCGCCTGCGTGCGCGGCCGCAGCTATCGAAAATTTGTCTATCATCCTGAGCGCCTGAAATACCCGATGAAACGCGTTGGGAAGCGCGGCGAAGGGAAATTCGAGCGCATAAGCTGGGAAGAGGCGACGACGCTTATCGCCGATAACCTCAAGCGCATCACAGCACAATATGGCCCTGCCTCTCGCTATGTTCATGTCGGTACCGCCGTCAGCGGTGGCACCTTCTCCGGGGATAAAATGGTGCGTCGCCTGCTAAATCTTACCGGTGGCTACCTCGAATCCTACCATTCCGTCAGCATGGGCAACACCGCGGCAGCAACGCCCTATACCTACGGCACGGCAGCAAGCGGCAGCAGTCTGGATACGCTGAACGACACGCCGCTGGTTATCCTCTGGGGCCATAACACCACGGAAACTATTTTCGGCCACAGCAACCACTATTTTCAGCAGATGAAGCAAAACGGCACACGGTTTATCGTGGTTGACCCGCGTTACTCCGACACGGCTTCTTCTCTGGCAGACCAGTGGATCCCCCTGCGCCCTGCCACGGATAACGCGCTGATGGACGCCATGATGTATGTCATCATCAGTGAAAACCTGCACGATAAAGCTTTTATCGACCGTTACACGATGGGATTCGATGAAGCATCGATGCCGGAAGGCGTTCCGCCAAATGAATCGCTGTGGGCATATTTGATGGGTGCCAAAGACGGCATTAAAAAAACGCCGGAGTGGGCAGAGCCTATCACTCATGTCCCGGCACAAACCATCCGCCAACTGGCAAGAGACTATGCGACAAC
>DALYUA010000499.1:1528-2511 GCA_031993245.1 Buttiauxella sp.
GGCTGGGGGCCGCAACGGCACAACTGTGGCGAACGCACGGCAAGGGGAGCGACTTTGCTGGCAACGTTAACCGGCAACGTTGGGGTTAAAGGCGGCTGGGCCGCAGGCTACGGCGGCATTGGTAACCGTAAATTCACCACCGGTCCGGAAATGCCGGATAACCCGGTTGCCGAAAAAATCTCGGTGATGAACTGGGTTCAGGCCGCCGATGACGCAAGCAAAGTCACGCCGCAGGACGGCCTGAAGGGAGGCGAAAAGCTTAACAGCAATATTCGCATTCTGTTCTCTTTGGCGGGCAATTACCTCGCTAACCAGAATCCGGATGTCAACCAGTCGGTTAAGGTGCTGGAAGATGAAGCTAAAATTGAGTTCATCGTGGCAAGCGATCTCTACCTCACGCCAAGCGCAAGGTATGCAGATTTGTTACTGCCTGAAACCAGCTTTATGGAACGCTGGAATATTGGCGAAACCTGGGGCACCGGCAACTATTTAATACTTTCTGAAAAGCTAATAGATCCGCCTTTTGAAGCCCGCTCCGACTATGACTGGCTGCGCGAAGTGGCTGCCAAACTGGGCATTGAACAAGAGTTCAGCCTGGGGAGAGATGAAAAACAGTGGATTGAGCAGATCTGGGAGGCCACGCGCCTGTCGATGCCCGACGAAAAGCTGCCGACCTTTGAAGCGCTGCAGATCCAGCGTCGTCACCTGTTTAAAAGCAAGCCGTACGTTGCCTTTGAGGACAACATTCGCGATCCGGAAAATCACCCGTTCGCCACGCCGTCCGGCAAGATTGAAATCTTCTCCAAACGGCTCTACGACATGCACCACCCGGAAATTCCTGCGCTGTCTCACTACGTTCCCGCCCATGAAGGCCCGGAGGACGAGCTTGCCGCCAAATATCCTTTGCAGCTAATTACCTGGAAGGGAAAAAACCGCGCTAACTCAACGCAGTATGCCAACCCGTGGTTACAGGAAGTGCAGGT
>DALYUA010000500.1:0-2491 GCA_031993245.1 Buttiauxella sp.
TCCGCTGGGCGATGGAAGCCAAAATCCATAACGGCGCGAAGCTGATTGTTATCGATCCCCGCTTTACGCGAACCGCTTCGGTGGCGGATTTCTATACCCCGATTCGTTCCGGTACAGACATAGCTTTCCTGTCGGGCGTGCTGCTGTATCTCATTAACAACAATAAATTCAACCGCGAGTACGTCGAGGCCTATACCAACTCCAGCCTGATTGTGCGCGAGGATTTTAGCTTTGATGACGGCTTGTTCTCCGGCTACGACGCGCAAACTCGTAAATACGATAAAACTTCCTGGCACTACGAGCTGGACGAGCGCGGCTTCGCTAAACGCGACCTGACGCTGCAACACCCACGCTGCGTATGGAACCTGCTGAAAGAACATGTCTCGCGCTATACGCCAGAGGTGGTGACGAACGTTTGCGGCACCCCGCAGGCGGACTTCCTGAAGGTCTGCGAATACATTGCCGAAACCAGCGTGAAAGACAAAACCGCATCGTTCCTCTACGCGCTGGGCTGGACGCAACACTCCGTGGGCGCACAGAACATTCGCACTATGGCGATGATCCAGCTACTCCTCGGCAATATGGGCATGGCGGGCGGCGGTGTGAACGCCCTGCGCGGTCACTCCAACATCCAGGGGCTGACCGATCTGGGCCTGCTGTCCCAGAGCCTGACGGGTTATATGAACCTGCCGAACGATGGCCAGGCCGACATCCAGACTTACCTGGAAGCCAACACGCCGAAACCGCTGCTGGAAGGCCAGGTAAACTACTGGAGCAACTACCCGAAATTCTTCGTCTCGATGATGAAAGCCTTCTACGGCGACAAAGCGACGGCGGAGAACAGTTGGGGTTATGACTGGCTGCCGAAATGGGATAAGGGCTACGACGTCCTGCAATATTTCGAAATGATGAGCCAGGGCAAGGTGAACGGCTATATCTGCCAGGGCTTTAACCCGGTGGCGTCGTTCCCGAATAAAAACAAGGTGGTCGCCTCCCTGTCGAAGCTGAAGTTCCTGGTCACTATCGACCCGCTGAACACCGAAACTTCGAACTTCTGGCAGAACCACGGCGAGATGAACGATGTCGATCCGTCGCAAATCCAGACCGAGGTGTTCCGTCTGCCTTCCACCTGCTTTGCGGAAGAGAACGGCTCCATCGTCAACTCCGGTCGCTGGCTACAGTGGCACTGGAAAGGCGCGGATGCCCCAGGAGAAGCGCTGAACGACGGCGAAATCCTCGCCGGGATCTTCACCCGTCTGCGCCATATGTACCTGCGCGAAGGCGGCACGGTGCCGGAGCCGGTGCTGAACATGACCTGGAACTACCTGACGCCAGATAACCCGGCGCCGGAAGAAGTAGCCATGGAAAGCAACGGTAAGGCGCTGGAAGATGTGCTTGACCCGGCCACCGGCGCGGTGCTGGTGAAAAAAGGTCAGCAGCTCAGCTCCTTTGCTCAGCTACGTGATGACGGCACCACCTCCAGCGGCTGCTGGATCTTCGCCGGAAGCTGGACGCCGGACGGCAATCAGATGGCGCGCCGTGATAACGCCGATCCGTCCGGTCTGGGCAATACGCTGGGCTGGGCCTGGGCGTGGCCGCTTAACCGCCGCATTCTCTATAACCGCGCTTCCGCAGACCCGCAGGGCAAACCGTGGGATGAAAAACGCCGCCTGATTTCCTGGGATGGCGCGAAGTGGGGCGGCGCAGATATTGCAGACTACAGCACCGCCGCCCCGGGTTCCGATGTCGGGCCGTTTATCATGCAGCCGGAGGGCTTAGGTCGCCTGTTTGCTATCGACAAAATGGCAGAAGGGCCGTTCCCGGAGCACTACGAGCCGTTTGAAACGCCGCTGGGCACCAACCCGCTGCACCCGAACGTGGTCTCCAACCCGGCCGCTCGTGTCTTTAAGGATGACCTGGCGGCGATGGGCAAGGCTGACAAGTTCCCGTATGTCGGCACCACCTATCGTCTGACGGAGCATTTCCACTACTGGACCAAGCACGCGCTGTTAAACGCCATCGCGCAGCCGGAGCAGTTTGTGGAGATTGGCGAGAAGCTTGCCAACTCGCTCGGCATTGTTCAGGGCGATACGGTGAAGGTCTCTTCTAACCGCGGCTTTATCAAGGCCAAAGCGGTAGTGACCAAGCGTATCCGCCAGCTTGATGTTGACGGCAAGAAAGTGGACACCATCGGGATACCGATCCACTGGGGCTACGAGGGCGTGGCGAAGAAAGGCTTTATCGCTAACACCCTGACGCCGTTTGTCGGCGATGCCAACACGCAAACGCCGGAGTTCAAGGCGTTCCTGGTCAATGTGGAAAAGGTGTAACGGAGACGACCTATGGCTTATCAATCGCAAGACATTATTCGTCGTTCCGCGACTAACTGTTTCACGCCCGCGCCTCAGGCGCGGGAGCATCAGGAAGAGGTCGCCAAGCTTATCGACGTCACCACCTGCATCGGCTGTAAGGCCTGTCAGGTGGCGTGTTC
>DALYUA010000501.1:0-273 GCA_031993245.1 Buttiauxella sp.
ATGGAGGATCACCTCCACGCGTTTGGCGTGTCCGGCCAGCGCTTCGTCCACGCTGTTATCAATAACTTCCTGACCAAGATGGTTAGGACGAGTAGTGTCGGTATACATCCCCGGGCGGCGGCGGACCGGCTCAAGCCCGGTTAATACCTCAATGGCATCAGCGTTATAGGATTGCGTCATGGTGTATTCGTAGATAGTGACAGCATCGACCCCTGCGAGGCTCAGTGCAGCCCGAGGAAATCGATAATCTGTGAAAAGTGATCGTCAAAGCCC
>DALYUA010000501.1:283-2482 GCA_031993245.1 Buttiauxella sp.
GTTTCCGCCTTCTTCAACCGTTTGACGGCACGAGGCGTAGTACGCAACGGCCTGACGGTAATCCAGCACTTCATCACCCGTTTGCTGCAGCAGCCAGATTAAATCTGCTGCCTCCAGCGGATCGATCTGCATGGTTTTGAGATCGTAAATATGGCGTGACTCTAGCACATATTGCTGTCCGGTGTAGGGGTTCTCGTTGGTGCCAAGATAATCTGCCAGCAATTCAAAGGGCCTTACCGCCGGGTTTACTACCACGGCGGGCAGCATAAAGCATTGCGATAGCCAGGTGGCGTAGTATCCGCCTAACGACGAGCCCACAACGCCAAGCGGCTCGCCGCCGTGTTCAAGCACCAGCGACTCAAGCAACTCTGCGGCATCGGCAGGATATGGTGGTAGCTGGGGCACGATCATCTCTATATGCGGATAGCATTCCGCAAGCCATGCCTGCAGGCTTGTCGCCTTTGCTGAACGCGGGGAGCTGTTGAAACCGTGCAGATAGAGTAACGCTGACATCAGTACCCTTCTGAAGCGGTATCGGGGTTAAATACTGCGCCTTTCAGGCGGCATACCTCGGTGCTGACGACGCCGTCCGGATGAAGGTCCAGCCAGCGCCAGCCTGGTTCAATGGTGTCCAGCGTGAAGTTGGCGCAGTGGGGCTTAAACTGCACGCAGGTAGAAGGCGTTGCCAGCATACGGCGTCCGTTCCAGTCGAGATCTAATTCCTGATGAATGTGCCCACACAGCAGAGTCTTAACCTGCGGAAAATTAACCAGCACGTTATCCAGCTCCTGCGCGTTACGCAGGCTGTGCTGATCGAGCCAGCTACATCCAGCGGGCACCGGATGATGATGAAGCAGCAAGAGAGTGTGGCGTTCAGGAGCGGCGGCTAATTTTCGTTCCAGCCATTCGAGCTGATAATCGCTCAGCTCGCCATGAGGTACGCCAAAGACCTGGCTATCCAGCAGGACAACCTGCCAGCGATCGCCGATACAGACAAGCTTCGAGGGAGAGATCCCCGCCTCCTGCAATGCGCCGTACATCGCTGGTTGAAAGTCGTGGTTGCCCGGCAGCCAGACGCAGGGTGCAGCAATTCGTGCGATGCCCTCAGCAAAGTGCTGATAGGCTTGCGCGCTATGATCCTGGGCCAGGTCCCCGGTGGCGACAATCAGATCGCAATGACGCGCCTGGTCGAGGATTGCGGCAAGCACCGCCTGGTAGCTTTCCCAGGTGTTAATGCCGAGCAGCGTTTCATCCTTTCCAGAGAATAGGTGGGTATCGGTAATTTGCAGTATCCTGATACGGCCCCCACCGGCCACAGGAAGATTTAACAGGCTTTCCAAATGGTGTCCTTAGGTTTCACTCTCTCTAATAAACCGGAACCGCCATCGCTCCATGCGCTAAACAGTAGCGCAGCCAATCAGCAAGAAACTGGTTAATTTGATGCTTTTCGTCGCGTTGATGCAACTTTTTATTAGGATAATCATAACGTGCTTTGAAGCGGAATATCTGCTGGCTTGAACACACTTCCGCGACCATCGCGTCATGGTAAAGCCTGACGGACATAGAGGGCAGGCTCCAGTAGCTCACGCTGGGCGCGGTCTGTTCTATTTCAACAAGCGTAGTGTAGCGGGTGGACTCAAGGACGGTCAGCCGATATCGGGCGCTATTAACCTGGTAGGTTACGGCTTCGCCTAGCGCATCGTTACGCGGCAGCAGGCGGCGCAGCTGGGCGAAATTGGTTTCGCACAGGCGCATCATTTCAGGAAAGTCAGGCGTATAGCGCTTCATAGTTAGTCGTTCCACTCAATTCGCAGTTTCTCATAATGCAGTTGCAGCCATTGCAAGGCGATGACTGAGGCAGCATTGTCGATGTACCCCTCTTCTACTAGCTGATAAGCCTTTTCCCGGCTCACCACATGAACACGAATATCTTCGTTTTCATCCACCAGACCGTGAATACCTTCAGCGGTGGTGGCATCCACTTCACCCACGAGAATGGAGGAGCGCTCGCTGGTTCCTCCCGGGCTTGCCAGGTAGCTGAGCACAGCTTTGGTGCGCCCAACCAGTAATCCTGCTTCTTCCACGGCTTCCCGCCGCGCCACGTCTTCGACGCTCTCACCTTCCTCAATCATTCCGGCGATCAGTTCAAGCAGCCATGGCGTGTCGCTTGTGTCGTAAGCGGCAATGCGAATCTGCTCG
>DALYUA010000502.1:0-2480 GCA_031993245.1 Buttiauxella sp.
TCCGTATTCCTGGCGACGCCGCCCTGGGAGTTGCATCCCGGGGAAACGGTGCAGCTTAAGCTTCAGGTGCGTGCCAGCCACAAGATCCGTCAGATTAGCTGGCAGGGGGATACTCAGGTGCTTAGCCTGACGCCTCCGCCAAATAACCACAGCGTGGATGGCTGGAGCGTGATCGTTCCGGCAAGGCAGGATGGGGCAGAAAACCTCTGGCATCTGTCGGTGACGATTGAGGATGATAAAGGGCAAAAAGCGACGTCGAACTGGATCGCCCTGAAGCAGGCGGAGCCGCTGCTGGCGGATCCGGCAGTAGATCCCCGTTACGATCTGCTACCGGAAGTGGGCATTGTGCCTTAGAAGATACGTTCCTGATGTACCCAGACCGCCGCCTCAACGCGGGATTTGAGCTTCATCTTTTTCAGCAGATGTTTCACATGCACCTTGACGGTACTTTCGGTGATATCCAGACGGCGGGCGATCATTTTGTTCGGCAGGCCCTGAGCGATGAGCTTGAGGATATCGCGTTCGCGTGGCGTCAACTGATTCACGTCACGATCGGTCGTGGCGCGGTTGGCGCGCAGGCTTGCCGCCAGCACCGGCGTTAACGCTTCGCTTAACACCATTTCACCGGCTGCCGCCTGCTGCAGGGCTTTAAGCAGATCTTCCGGCTCCATATCTTTTAGCAGATAGCCGTCAGCCCCTCGTTTCAGAGCGGTAACCACATCCTCTTCGTGATTCGATACGCTAAATACGACGATGCGCCCGGAGAGCGGTTTTTCACGCAGGCAGTCGAGCGTTTCCAGGCCATTCATGCCGGGCATATTTAAATCGAGCAGGATCAGATCCGGATCCAGAGATTCTGCAAGCTGAACGCCCTGAGCGCCATCTCCGGCTTCACCGACAACCGCCAGCTCCGGTGCCATGCTGATTAACTGTTTGACGCCGCTCCGTAGCATCGGGTGATCGTCTATCAGCAATATGGTTGCTGCTTCCGGGTTCGGGCTACTCATTATTTACTCCTGTGGCAGAAGACAAATGCGCTTCGGACATAAAACTGACGGTCACTTCAGTGCCGCCGCCTGCACGAGCCCGTATCTGACAATCCCCTTTCAGGCTTTGCGCACGGTCTCGCATAATAATAAGGCCGTAATGGTTACGTCGCTCTCCGTTATCCGGAATACCGCGGCCGTTGTCCCATACGGTGAGTTTAACCTGCTTATCCTGGCGCACGACGCTCACGCCGCACGCTGAGGCCTGGGCATGCTTGAGGCTATTGTTTAACGCTTCGCGGGCGATTTGCACCAGATGAATGGCCTGATGCGACGGCACCAGGCGTGGCGGCAGCAGATAGTCCAGCTCCACCGCAAAACCGAGTTTTTCACTGAACTCAAGGCAGCTTGATTCAAGGGCCGGCCGCAACCCTGGCTCAATCAGTTGCAGGCGGAAGGTGGTCAGTAATTCACGCAGCTGACGCCATGAGGTATTGAGTTCGCTACGCATCAGCCCCAGCAAATCACGACTTTGTTCAGGCAGGTTTCCACCTTGCATCTGCAGGCAGCTGACCTGCATTTTCAGACAGGAGAGCGACTGGGCAATGGAGTCGTGCAGTTCGCGAGCGATGGCGGAGCGTTCTTCCATGACCACCAGCTGCTGCTGGTGCTCATACTGTCTTTCCAGCGCGAGGGTTGCGGTAAGCTGTTCAACCAGCGTTGAGATTAACTGCTGTTGGTCAACCGTGAGACTGCTGCCCACCGGCAGTTGCGCCAGCACCAGGCCATAGTGAATATGATTATCGGTTAATCGCCACTTCAGCGCGGTGGTTTCAACCGGCTCAGGCGCCTGTTCCCGCGGGCAGAGATGACAGCCTTTCTCCACGCAGCTACTGTCCGGCTGATAGGTATATTCGTCGTAGTTTTCTTCGTCTTCATATTCATAGACGCGCAGTTCAATATCGCGCAACGGCGTAAGCTTTTGCAGTTCGCTTAATACCGGTGAAAGCCGTTGGCATAGCGGGGCCTGGGAATGAAGGCGACGGTTTGCCTGGTAGAGGAAAGAGAGGATCTGGTTCTTTTGCTCAAGCCCGGCTGTTTTTTCCCGCACGCGTTGTTCAAGCCCGGCGTAACTTTCGGCCAGTTCCGCAGACATGCTGTTAAACGCCATGCCGAGCGTGGCCATTTCGTTGCGACCGGTAATATTCACCCGATGGGTGAAATCTTTTTGCCCGATAGCAAAAGCCATGTTCAGTAGCTGCCGCCAGGGGCGGAGCAGACGCTTGCGCAGCCAGACGACGGTAAAGACCAGTAGCAGTCCCATCAACACCACCATGCACTGCTGAAGGAGGATAACGCGATGAAGACGCAGTTCTGTGGTTTTGTCGAACGAGCTCACCAGCTGGTCAATACGGCCCACAAATTGTGCAATGTGCGGCGTGACCTGCTGCGCGTTTTCGGCGCTTTTCATGGCGGGTCCGAGCGTGTCGCGCC
>DALYUA010000503.1:0-2471 GCA_031993245.1 Buttiauxella sp.
ACCAACGTCCAGCCGCCGCCGTGCCCTTTTTCGGAGCGAACATAACCGCGTTGCCGCAGGCCAGACATAATGCGGCGAATCACCGCAGGATTGGTTTGCATGACGCCTGCGAGCGTTTCTGAGGTCACCGGGGTGGCGTATTCAGCCATGTGCAAAAGCACATGCAGAATGCCGGATAGTTTGCTGTCTCTTTTCATGTAACTTAGAATATCACATGAAAAAGAATTGTTACGTAGATTTTTTAAAAAGCGCCATAATCCTTTTGCTATCTGGCTATTATTAAAGGCCGGTCGCTAACTTAGCAGGTCAGCTTTATGCTTCCGGAAGCCATACACAAAGCTTTTTCATTAAGGGGACGCTATGCAGGACATTCTGAATACTGAAGTCAAAACGATTGACGGCGAGTCGACCACGCTTGAGCGCTGGAAAGGAAACGTGCTTCTGCTGGTGAACGTTGCCTCGAAATGCGGGTTAACCGTGCAGTATGAGCAGCTCGAGAACATTCATAAAGCCTGGGAAGATAAAGGATTCGCCGTGCTCGCTTTTCCTTGTAACCAGTTTCTGGGCCAGGAGCCGGGCAGCGAGGAGGAGATTAAAACCTTCTGCAGCACAACCTATGGCGTCACTTTCCCGATGTTCAGCAAGCTGGATGTAAACGGCGAAAACCGCCATCCGCTGTACCAGAAGCTGGTGGCTGCGGCACCTACCGCGGTTGCGCCGGAAAGCAGCGGCTTCTATGAGCGAATGAGCAGCAAAGGCCGCGCGCCGCTCTACCCGGACGACATCCTGTGGAACTTCGAAAAATTCCTGATTGGGCGTGACGGACAGGTCGTTCAACGCTTCTCTCCGGATATGACGCCGGAAGATCCTATCGTGATGGAAGCCATTAAAGCGGCGCTGGCATAAACTATGTCGCTTTTGCAGTTAAACGACGTCAGCGTGGTGGGGCGACTCGGGCCGATTACCGCCACGGTTAAGCCTGGTGAATTAGTCCATCTCGTCGGGCCAAATGGTGCCGGAAAAAGCACGCTTATTACGCGGATGGCGGGTCTGTCTGCCGGGGAAGGTCAGCTTACGCTGAACGGACGCCCGCTGGACGAGTGGTCATCGGTGGCGCTGGCGCAAACCCGCGCCTGGCTCGCTCAGCAACAGCTTCCTCCCTTTGCCATGCCGGTCTGGCATTACCTGCGGCTGCATCAGCCTGCGCCTGAGGCCGAAGTGGTAATGACGCAACTCGCGCAGGCATTCTGGCTGACGGACAAGCTCAACCGCCCTGTAAGCCAGCTTTCCGGCGGCGAATGGCAGCGGGTGCGGCTGACGGCGGTAATACTGCAGATTCATCCTGAGATTAATCCTCAGGGGCGTTTGCTGCTGCTTGATGAGCCGATGAACAGCCTCGATGTGGCGCAGCAGGCGGCACTCGATCGGCAGCTACTGACGCTGTGCGAAGCAGGCGTGGCTGTCATCATGAGCGGCCATGATTTAAACCACTCGCTACGCCATGCCCATAAGGTCTGGTTGTTGCGGGCGGGTAAAATGATCGCTCAGGGCGACCGCGATGAGGTGCTTTTGCCGCAGCATTTAGCGGCGGCTTACAACATGCGTTTTCGTCGCCTGCAAATTGAAGGGCATAGCATGCTGGTTACCCCGCTGGCGGACGGGTAAAACTTGCATCAAATCCTGGGTAAGGGCTAAATTACTGTCCATAAGAAAAAGGGTGAGGATCGGCCTGAAATGCGCGTATGGATTATTGTAGTGGCATGTCTGGTACTCGCAGGGTGTAGCCATCATGCCCCGCCGCCGAATGCGCGGCTTTCTGACTCTATAGCCGTTATTGCAAAACTTAATGACCAGCTCAGCGACTGGCGCGGTACGCCATACAGTTATGGCGGCATGAGCCGCCGTGGCGTCGACTGTTCCGGCTTTGTCTTTACCACGTTCCGCGATCGGTTCGATTTACAACTTCCGCGTGAAACTCGCCGTCAGGCTGAAATCGGTACTGAAATCGATAAAGACGACCTGCTCCCAGGCGACCTGGTATTCTTTAAAACGGGTTCGGGGGAGAACGGGCTGCATGTGGGTATTTACGATACCGATAATCAGTTTATTCATGCCTCCACCAGCAGGGGCGTGATGCGCTCTTCGCTTGATAACGTCTACTGGCGCAAAAAATTCTGGCAGGCTCGCCGCATCTAGCTTTCGTACTGGCCCGTCGGGGCCAGCCGTCCCTCTTTTTCTTTAAATCGTGACTTCCTTCCGTAATTCCGGCGTTAACCCAGGCGCGGCGCTGTATATCAGGTAATATCAAAAAGCTTTATTGATTCTCTGTTAAGGATCCCATGGTCACTCTGGAAGATGTTGCCGCAAGCGCAGGTGTATCTCGTGCCACCGTATCACGTGTGGTCAATGGTGATACCAACGTTAAAGCCCAGACGCGCAGTAAGGTGGAAGCGGCGATTATCGAACTGGGC
>DALYUA010000504.1:0-2456 GCA_031993245.1 Buttiauxella sp.
TGATTACCCGGCGGCAGAACCGCGCCATAGGTTCGGCAAAGGGCACCATCGCCAGGCAGCGGATAAGGTTATAGAAGACGTGGAAATAGATCACCAGTTCGGATTCAGGCAGCGGTAAGTTATGCATAAGGCTGGCAAGGATACGCACAAATGGCAGCACGATTATGCTGCCCACCAGCTTAAACAGCAGGCTGCCAAGGGCTACCCGCCGCGCGGCCGCGTTGGCGGCGCTGTTATTAATCATCGCCAGCAAACCGGATCCAAGGTTTGCGCCAATCACCAGACACAAAGCTACATCAAACGAAATGACGCCGGTTGAGGTCAGCGTGGCGGTAAGCAGTACGGCGGCAAGACTTGAATAGCTGATAATGGCGAACATGGCGCCGATTAGCGCATCAAGCATGATATCGCCGGTCAGCGAGGCGAAGATAACCTGTACGCCCGAGGCCTGGGTCATCGGCGTGACGGCGGCAACGATCAGCTCCAGCGCCTGCAAAATCAGCCCTAAACCGATGCCGACACGACCAAGCTGTCCGGCGCGCGTTTGCTTCCGGCTGAGGAAAAAAATCACCCCAATAAAAATCAGCAGCGGCGAAAGCCAGGAAAGATCGAACGTCAGAACACGCGCCATCAACGCGGTACCGACATCGGCTCCCAGCACTATCACCAGCGCAGGCGTAAGCGCCACAAGGTCCTGGGCCACAAACGAGGTGACCAGCATGGTGGTCGCGTTGCTGCTCTGAACGAGCGCGGTTACGCCGATACCTGCACAGAAGGCGAGCGGTTTCTTTTCAACGCTGCGGCTGAGTACACTACGGAGATTAGCGCCGTAAACGCGCATGATGCCGGTACGCACAATGTGCGTGCCCCATACCAGTAGCGCCACCGCAGAAAGCAAATGCAGTAGAGTAAGCACTTTTTCTCCTTATAAATTATTGGTTCCCTGCGAGGTTAAGTATAAGTGCTTAATCGTCATAAATAGCCAGGGCGCCGTCTTTAGCGCCCTGTCAGGTGTAACGAAAATTTAAATATAAATAATTAGTCCGCGTCGTAGCCCAGATTCGACGATAACCAGCGCTCCACTTCGCTGACGGTCATGCCTTTACGACGGGCATAATCCTCAACCTGATCGCGCTGGATTTGCGCCACGGCGTAATATTTGCTGTCCGGATGGCTGAAGTACCAGCCGGAAACCGACGCGCCCGGCCACATAGCATAGGATTCGGTCAGCTTCATGCCGATAACGTTCTCGACGTCCAGCAGCTCCCAGATAGTCGCTTTCTCGGTATGTTCCGGGCAGGCAGGATAACCCGGCGCCGGGCGAATCCCCTGGTAGTTCTCGCGGATCAGCTCTTCGTTGCTCAGGTTTTCCGTTGGCGCATAGCCCCAGTAAACCTTGCGCACGCGCTCATGCAGATATTCCGCAAAGGCTTCCGCCAGACGGTCGGCGATCGCTTTCACCATGATTTTATTGTAATCATCGTGCTGCGCTTCGAAAGCCTCGGCCAGCGTGTCTTCTTCCAGGCCACCGGTAACCGCAAACGCCCCGATATAGTCTTCTTTGCCGCTGTGTTTTGGCGCGACAAAATCCGCCAGGCAGTAGTTGGCAAAACCGACCTTTTCAGTTTGCTGCCGCAGATGGTGAGCTACAGTCAGCACTTGCGTACGGGACTCATCGCGGTAGATTTCGATATCGTCGTCCACGCGGTTTGCAGGGAACAAGCCAACCACGCCGCGTGGGTTGAGGGACTTTTCCGCGTGCAGTTTATCGAGCAGATCGTTGGCGTCTTTAAACAGGCGCTGCGCTTCTTCGCCCACCACCTCGTCTTCAAGGATGCGCGGATACTTTCCGGCCAGCGACCAGGTCATAAAGAATGGCGTCCAGTCGATATAATTACGCAGCGTTTCGATGCTGGCGGTAACTTCCTGCACGCCCGGGCGATGCACGACCGGAGGCGTATAATTCGCCCAGTCGAAAGCCAGATCGTTTTCACGTGCCGCCTGAAGCGTGACGGGCGGAGTGCGAGGTTTTTTACGGGCGTGCTGGGCACGCACGGTTACGTACTCTTTACGGGTGCGGGCCACGAAATCATCATGCTGCGTTGCGGAAAGCAGTGCGGAAACCACGCCTACGGTGCGCGAGGCGTTCTGTACGTAGACCGTTGGGCCACTGTAGTTTTGCTCGATTTTTACCGCCGTATGCGCTTTGGATGTGGTCGCGCCGCCAATCAGCAGCGGCAGCGTAAAGCCCTGTCGCTCCATCTCTTTGGCGACATTAACCATTTCATCCAGCGACGGGGTGATAAATCCGGACAGGCCAATTATATCGGCGCCGACTTCACGGGCGGTCTTCAAAATTTTCTCGGCCGGCACCATAACGCCGAGATCGACAATTTCATAGTTGTTACATTGCAGCACCACGCCAACGATATTTTTACCGATGTCATGCACGTCGC
>DALYUA010000505.1:0-2454 GCA_031993245.1 Buttiauxella sp.
CGGCCTTCACGTCGGCCGGGTTTTGCGAGCGAGGGTAGGACGGCGTCAGGTTGAGGATAATCCCGATTTCGCCGCCATCGTTACGCTCGTGGTAAGCCTTCACCGCCAGCGAGTGCGCAAGCATAGTGTGATAAGCCACGGTTGCCGCGCGCCTGAAATCCACCACGTTTGGATAGTGGAAGTCATACAGATAGCCGCCTTCTACCGGCACCACCGGTTCGTTGAAGGTAAACCAGTGCTTTACGCGGTCGCCAAAGAGCTCGAAACAGGTTTGTGCATATTCTGCATAGGCAGTGACAACGTCACGGCTTTCCCAGCCGCCAAGCTCCTGCATCACCATCGGCATATCAAAGTGGAACAGGTTAATAAATGGCGTAATACCCTGGGCGTGCAGTTCGTCAAATACCTGATTGTAGAACTTCACCGCTTCCTGATTGACTTCACCACGACCCTGCGGAATTAAGCGCGCCCAGGAAATGGAGGTGCGGAAGGTGTTGTGGTTCAGCTCCTTGAGTAGCGCGATATCCTGCTTCCAGTGCTGATAAAAGGTGGAGGTGTGCTCCGGGCCAACGCCGTGATGGAAACGCGTTGGCTGCTCTTCAAACCATCTGTCCCAGATGGTGGCTGATTTACCAAAAGCCAGCGTTTCTCCTTCGGTTTGCGGTGCGGAACTGGCGCTGCCCCACCAGAAATTATCAGGGAATGCGTATTTCATTCTTTTTCCTTGGTTGACGTGCCTGCCATGCAGGCAGGCAATAAATATTCAATTCACGGTAACCGGGCTTTCGGTTTCCTGCGCGCTACGCTCCTCGTCCTGTTTGAGCAAAGTCCGCTCGTAAGCCTTCAGGAAGGGGTAATACATCACAGCCGACATCACCATACAAATCACGCACATGATGACGGGACTTAGCGCCCAGTTTGCGGCCCAGGAGGCACCGACAGGCGCAGGCGTGGTCCACGGAGTCAGCGACACGACCTGCGCAACCCAGCCGAGTTTGGTGGCGATATAAGCAAGCGTTGCGTTAATCATCGGCACAAGCGTGAACGGCAGGAAAAACACCGGATTCATGATAATCGGCGTGCCGAACAGAATCGGTTCGTTGATGTTAAAGAAGCTAGGCACCACGCCCATTTTGCCGATCGTGCGTAAATGTACGGCCCGGCTGCGCAGCAGCAGGAAGGCCAGCGGCAGAGTAGAGCCCACCCCGCCGATCAGCAGATAGTGATCCCAGAATCCCTGCAGATAGATATGCGGCAGCTCAGCGCCCGCAGCCAGAGCTGTCTGGTTGGCGGAAAGGTTCGCCATCCAGAACGGGTTCATGATGCCGGTGACGATCAGCGCCCCGTGAATACCGGCGAACCACAAAATCTGGCAGATAAAGACGGAGATGAGGATGGCTGGCAGCGAATCCGATGCGGAAACCAGCGGCGCCAGCAGATGCATAATGGCTTCAGGCAGAATCATCCCCGTTGCGTACTCAATCAGCAGGTTAAGCGGATGCAGCGTCAAAACAATTACCACCACCGGGATGAGGATTTCAAAAGAGCGGGCAACGCCGGTTGGCACTTCTTTCGGCAAGCGAATGGTTATGTTGCGGCGTTTCAGAAACGCGTACATTTCGCTGGCGTAAATAGCCGTAATTAGCGTGGTGAAAATGCCCTGGCCGGAGAAGTACTGCGTAGAAATTTGCCCGTCTTTATAAGGGGCGGCCACCAGCAGAAAGGCCATGAAGGCCAGCAACCCGGTCATAATCGGGTCAAGCTTGTAATGCTTGCCAAGGCTTGCGCCAATGCCGACAGAGATAAAGAACGTCATTACGCCCATGCTGAGGTTAAACGGCAGCATCAGCTGTTCACGCCAGGTCTGGGAAAAGCTGAGCCACGCGCGGGCAAATCCCCAGCTGCTGTCTGGTGAAAACGGCGGGAAAATGAAAACTAGCATGAAAGAACCGATGATCATAAACGGCAGGGCGGCGATAAAACCGTCACGAATGGCGATAACATGGCGCTGAGAACCCATCGTACCCGCTATTGGCGTTACTTTTTGCTCAATCACATTGACCATTTTTTGGTATATGCTCATGGCGATATCCTTGCTGTTGTCCCGAAAAGTAAGCCAATTGTGAAACAGTATGGAAACCGGTTTCCATAGTTAAAATAGATAACTGTTAACGGGATCAACATCGTGACAAGAAGTCGGTTGGAAACGTGAAGAAGATCACCTTTTGTTAAGCGGGTGTGACAAAAGAGAGGGCTGTGATTACCCCGACAAAGGCCGGGGTAATGGAGTTAGCGAGGAACGCGTAGACCGTTTTCAACCCCACGGCTAAAAACAACCTGCCAGAGCTGAATATCACGGGCGCGAAACGCCCCGGCACAGGCATTAAGGTAATAACTGAACATGCGTTTGAAACGCTCGGAATAGTTATCAGCAATCTCCGGCCAGCAGGCGAG
>DALYUA010000506.1:0-2432 GCA_031993245.1 Buttiauxella sp.
ACGGCGTTAAAGGCTTCCCGAAACGCGAGCTGCACACCATTCGTCTGCCGCTGCCGATGCAGTACCAGACGGCCATTAAAGTTTCCGGGATTATGAGCGCGCGTAAATCCCTGGAAGATCGTGCTCGCGACATGCTCTACCCGGAGCAGATTTATCATGAGTTTGAAGGCGATAGCGGGACATGGTGGAACTTCGACCCGCGCGTTGAATGGCTGATGGGCTACCTGACCAGCCACCGCTCGCAAAAGGTGCTGGTGATCTGTGCGAAAGCCGCCACCGCGCTGCAGCTTGAGCAGGTCCTGCGCGAGCGCGAAGGCATTCGTGCGGCCGTGTTCCACGAAGGCATGTCGATTATTGAGCGCGACCGCGCTGCCGCCTGGTTTGCAGAAGAAGATACCGGCGCTCAGGTGCTGCTGTGCTCTGAAATCGGCTCCGAAGGGCGTAACTTCCAGTTTGCAAGCCAGCTGGTGATGTTCGATCTGCCGTTTAACCCGGACCTGCTGGAGCAGCGTATCGGGCGTCTGGATCGTATCGGCCAGGCGCATGATATTCAGATCCACGTGCCCTACCTCGAGAAAACCGCGCAGTCGGTGCTTGTGCGGTGGTATCACGAAGGTCTGGATGCCTTTGAGCATACCTGCCCGACGGGCCGTGCTATTTACGACACCGTTTATAAGCAGCTCATCGAATACCTTGCCGCGCCTGAAAATATCGATGGTTTCGACGCGTTAATCAAACAGTGCCGCGAGCAGCACGACGCGCTGAAGCTTCAGCTTGAGCAAGGCCGTGACCGCCTGCTGGAAATCCACTCCAACGGCGGCGAGAAATCCCAGGCGCTGGCCGAAGCGATTTCAGAGCAGGACAGCGATACCGGGCTGGTGAACTTCGCCCTCAACCTGTTTGATATCGTTGGGATTAACCAGGACGATCGCGGCGACAACATGGTCGTGCTGACCCCTTCTGACCATATGCTGGTGCCGGACTTCCCGGGCCTGCCGGAAGATGGCTGCACTATCACCTTTGAACGTGATGTGGCGCTCTCCCGTGAAGATGCGCAGTTTGTGACCTGGGAGCACCCTATCATTCGCAACGGCCTGGATCTGATTCTTTCCGGCGATACCGGCAGCTGTGCCTTGTCGCTGCTGAAGAATAAAGCGCTGCCGGTAGGCACGCTGCTGCTGGAGCTGGTGTATGTCGTGGAAGCAAAAGCGCCGAAACAGCTGCAGCTCAACCGCTTCCTGCCGCCAACGCCGGTTCGTATGCTGGTGGATAAAAACGGTACAAACCTCGCAGGCCAGGTGGAGTTTGAAAGCTTCAACCGCCAGCTAAGCGCGGTGAATCGTCACACCGGCAGTAAACTTGTGAATGCGGTGCAGCAAGATGTACACGCCATTTTGCAATTAGCGGAAAAGAAAGTGGAAGCGGCGGCCCAAACGCTGATTACGGCGGCGCGCGAAGAGGCGGACGAGAAGCTCAGCGCGGAACTATCCCGTCTTGAGGCGCTGAAGGCTGTTAACCCCAACATTCGCGATGACGAGCTGGAAGCGATTGAAACCAACCGCCAGCAGGTGCTTGAGAGTCTTGCACAGGCTAACTGGCGACTGGATGCGCTGCGTCTGATCGTAGTGACGCACCAGTAATGATCATGGAACCCTACAACCCGCCGCAGGATCCCTGGCTGCTCATCCTTTACCAGGATGAGCATATTATGGTGGTCAACAAGCCTTCGGGCCTGTTGTCCGTGCCCGGGCGACTTGATGAGCATAAAGACAGCGTAATGACACGTATCCAGCGTGACTTCCCGCTGGCGGAATCGGTGCATCGTCTGGATATGGCCACCAGCGGCGTGATTGCGGTGGCGCTGACCAAAGCCAGCGAGCGCGAGCTGAAACGCCAGTTCCGTGAACGTGAGCCGAAGAAGCAATATGTGGCGCGGGTGTGGGGTCATCCGCAACCCGAGGAAGGTCTGGTGGATTTACCGCTGATTTGCGACTGGCCGAACCGGCCAATGCAAAAAGTGTGTTATGAAACGGGAAAATCTGCACAGACGGAATATCAGGTGCTGGAGTATGCGGCGGATAATACGGCCCGCGTGCTGCTAAAACCGATAACCGGGCGCTCGCACCAGCTTCGCGTGCATATGCAGGCGCTGGGGCATCCTATTCTTGGTGATCGTTTCTACGCCACGCCTGAAGCCCTGGCAATGGCGCCGCGTTTGCAGCTTCACGCTGAAATGCTCACCATTACCCATCCGGCTTATGGCACGCCGATGACGTTTCGCGCCCCGGCGGACTTCTAAGTAAAAGGCCTCTTAACTAAGAGGCCTTTTGTTACTTAAATCCCTTCGTCGTTTTAATCAGATCGTAGGCTTTCTGGATTTCCTGCGCTTTCTGCTTCGCCATCTGCATCATTTCCGGCGGTAGCCCTTTGGC
>DALYUA010000507.1:0-2402 GCA_031993245.1 Buttiauxella sp.
CGTCGCCCATGAACCACAGCACGGAGTTAGTAGCGGATTTACGGGATGAACCCGTGCCGACTACGTCACCAACGTAAGCCAGCGGGAAACCTTTTTTATTCAATGCTTCGATCTGTTTGATCGGGCCAACGCTTCCCGGCTGGTCCGGCTCAATACCTTCACGAGCGTTTTTCAGCATCGCCAGCGCGTGCAGAGGGATATCCGGGCGCGACCAGGCATCCGGGGCCGGAGACAGATCGTCGGTATTGGTTTCACCGGTCACCTTAAAGACGGTGACGGTGATTTTCTCAGCCAGTTTCGGGCGAGAAAGGAACCACTCGGCATCGGCCCAGGATTTCAGCACCTTTTGCGCATGAGGATTACCCGCTTTCGCTTTCTCTTCCACATCGTAGAAGTTATCGAACATCAGCAGCGTATGGGACAGCGCTTTAGCGGCAATGGGTGCCAGCTTTTCATTATCGAGCGCATCAATCAGCGGATGAATATTATAACCACCCTGCATGGTACCAAGCAGTTCAACCGCTTTTTCAGGGGAGATTAATGGGGAGGTAGCGTCGCCTTTGGCGAGGGCAGCCAGGAACCCGGCTTTAACATAGGCGGCTTCATCAACGCCTGGTGGAACACGATTGGTGATCAGGTCTAACAGGAATTCTTCTTCACCCACCGGTGGGGTTTTCAGCAATTCAACCAGCGCAGCCATTTGGGTGGCATCTAAGGGTTTAGCAACAATCCCTTCAGCAGCACGTTCAGCTACGTGCTTACGGTATTCTTCTAGCACGACGGTTCTCCTCGCTCTCATTGTCATTATGGCGCCAGGCTAAATCTCTTCACGCTCCTGTGAGACAGCAGTTTGTAGGGTAAATGCCCGGATCCGCGTCGGCAGCATAGCAGGATTTAAGGGGGGTGTTAATCCGTTTACAAAAAAGCAACATGAAATCCTTGCTGAATCGTTAAGGGCGAAATATTACTTTTCGATATGACCGTCAGGCACAAAAAAACCGCCCTAAGGCGGTTAGTTTGTCTGTTCAAAGTGGTAGCACACAATGAAGAGAAATATGTGACAAGCCCGATACAGGATGAATTTTGCCCTTGTTAGTTTATCGTTACAAGCTCATTTGCTTGTTTTGCGTACAGCCACCTAAAAATGAATGTAACTTCCTGCAATCCAAAATACACCGTTTCTCCGCACCTTCTTTTACTCTACATTCAACAATGGCCTGCTTCGCTGGTGTAGCAGTCAGTCACCGGGCCCGGGAGCAGTTCACTCGTTCTACGTGGCAAGCTCGATATACTTGCCTGGTTCTGCCTTTCCCGGTGGAGAAGGAGCCTCCGTAGCTAATATGGAATTACGCAATGGAAATGCGTCTGCTCTACGCGCTTATCCTTGTGTTCGGTTCGGCAATTGCGCCAGGCTGTAGGGTGGATAAACGAAGTGCCATCTACCATATTGTGTCGGATGGCGCTGCGCTTATTCGACCTACAAATCCGCAAGGGCGGCCTTTTAGCCAAAAAAAACGGCCCCGCAGGGCCGTTTCGTCAAACGCTGAAAGTTACTTTTTCTTCGCTTTCGCGTTTGGCAGGTCGGTGATGCTGCCTTCGAAGATCTCAGCGGCAAGACCCACAGACTCGTGCAGAGTCGGGTGCGCGTGGATGGTGAGCGCGATATCTTCAGCGTCACAACCCATTTCGATAGCCAGACCGATTTCACCCAGCAGCTCACCGCCGTTAGTCCCGACAATCGCGCCACCGATAACACGGTGAGTCTCTTTGTCGAAGATCAGTTTGGTCATACCGTCTGCGCAGTCGGAAGCGATAGCACGGCCAGAAGCAGCCCACGGGAAGGTGGCGGTTTCATAGCTGATGCCTTTCTCTTTCGCTTCTTTCTCGGTCAGGCCGACCCAGGCAACTTCTGGTTCGGTATAAGCGATAGATGGGATCACTTTCGGATCGAAGTAGTGCTTCATGCCAGCGATAACTTCAGCGGCAACGTGGCCTTCGTGAACGCCTTTGTGCGCCAGCATCGGCTGACCGACGATATCGCCGATAGCATAGATGTGCGGCACGTTAGTGCGCATTTGCTTATCGGTACGGATGAAGCCACGATCGTCAACTTCAACGCCAGCAGCGCCCGCATCCAGCATTTTACCGTTAGGCACGCGGCCGATAGCAACCAGCACCGCGTCGTAACGCTGCGCTTCTGCCGGAGCTTTTTTGCCTTCCATCGTGACATAGATGCCGTCTTCTTTGGCTTCAACCGCCGTCACTTTGGTTTCCAGCATCAGGTTGAACTGCTTGCTGATGCGTTTAGTGAATACTTTTACAACATCTTTGTCGGCAGCCGGGATAACCTGGTCGAACATCTCAACCACGTCAATATCTGAACCCAGCGCATGGTAAACGGT
>DALYUA010000508.1:0-2384 GCA_031993245.1 Buttiauxella sp.
AAGCAATAAAAATATTATGTATTAAAAAGGGGGCCTGACGACATCAGTCCGGCCCCAGTACACACAGCAATGCTTCCTGTTTAGACCCTGTTATATTCCTGTTCGGGCTACCATTATTTATAGCCAGTTCGGGACAAAAATGCATGATTATCTGAGTGATTAGTTTCACGCTTTTTGCACACAGAATTTATTTCACCTTAATAAGTAAAATAAAACTAAGCGTATAGAATATTATTTGTACATAGTAAGCGTTACCGTTGCAGGCTACTGACATTGAGCCCGGGCGGTCAGGCGGTTATAGTACACGGCGAAGATGAGCCAGGAGGATTTTCCATGAACCTTGATGACAAATTGCTGTTTCTCGACGCCATGGAGGATGTCAAACCGCTAAAGAACTGTACCAGCAGTCAGTGGCTCAAACCGGTCAAAGAGAAAGATTCGCAAAAAATCGACACCTTGCAGCTCGATAATTTTCTGACCACAGAATATCTGGATATTGTCTCGCTCGGCACGCCGCTGGCGTTCAAACGCGAAGGCTTACAAACCGGCGTACTCGACAAACTTCGTCTGGGGAAATACGGTCAGGAGGCGAGCCTTAACCTGCGGCGTCAGCCCGTTGAGCAGTGCCGCCAGATGTTGTTTGCTTACATCCAGCAGGCAAAACAGGACGGGCTGCGCAACCTGTTAATCATCCACGGTAAAGGCCGCGACGATCGTTCCCATGCGAATATCGTGCGTAGCTATCTGGCACGCTGGCTTCCTGAGTTTGAAGAAGTGCAGGCTTTTTGCAGCGCGATGCCGCATCACGGCGGCAGCGGGGCCTGTTACGTGGCGCTGAAAAAATCGCCTCAGGCGAGGCTCGAAAACTGGGAACGTCATGCGAAGCGTAGCCGTTAGCCGGGCATAGATTTCCGAATCGAAGCAAGCAAAATTTGCGCGCCGGGCGATAATACGCCATCCACGCGCGTCAAAATTCCAATCGGCTCTCCGGCGCCCTGTATGGCAATCGGCAGGGCCGTCAGCGTTCCTTGTTTCAGATCCTCTTTGACCGCGCCGGAGGGTACAAACCAGACGTAGTTGTAATCCACCGTTAACTGGCGTGAAAGCGAGGCTGACAGCGTTTCGATGCAGGTTGCCGGAAGTTTACATCCCTGGCTTGCAAGCAGCGTTTCGGTATTCTGGCGCGGGGTGGTGCCTTTCGGTGATACCACCGCCGGCCATTCCATCACCCGGCTCAGGGTAATATTTTCCTGCAGAATGGGATGGCCCGGACGCACCACGAGTTTTAGCGACTCAAGGAACAGCAGTTCATAGTTCAGCCCGGTCATCAGTTCGGGGTCGGACATACGTCCGATGCCCAAATCCAGCTCGCCGGATTTCAGCCCCGCCAGCAGCATGGTGTTGTTCATGGTGCCGACCTGAAGCGTCACGTCGCTTTGCTGTCGATGAAACTGACCGATTACCGCAGGCAATATGCCAAGCACCGCGGTCGGCAACGCGCCGATTCTGACCACGGCGGAAGCCTGGCCCTCTTTGCGAGTCAGGGACTGCCCGGCGTGATTAAGCGCATCAAGAACCTTGACGGCATGCGTGAGGAACTGTTCGCCCATCGGCGTCAATTGCGCCCCTAATCGTCCGCGATCGAACAGGCGCGTGCCGGTGAGTTGCTCCAGCTCATTAAGGGTTTTGGAGAGAGCCGGTTGGCTCAGATTAAGCGTTTCAGCCGCTCGCCCCAGCGTTCCCTGTTGAGCGACGGCCACGAAAGTGTGGAGATGGCGCAAGCGAATGCGCTGACTGAAAAGACCATTTTTTTCCATAAGCGATGTTAAAAACAGACGGGGCGCGGTGACAAGGTAAGTTGTTTAATTATGATAACTTGCTAGCAAAATAACGTTAACAATTAACCAATATTGGCAACATGAAAAGCATCATTTCGTTTCTGTCCGCCTGATAAGGTTCAGGCAGATCACAAAACGCAAATTCTTCGCCCTGAATACGCCGTCAGATTCTACGCTTTCAGCAATATTCACTGGAGACACGACATCATGGCGAACAACATCACGGCTGATGAGATTCGGGAAAAATTTTCGCACGCAATGTCGGCGATGTACCAGCAAGAGGTGCCGCAGTACGGCACGTTGTTAGAATTGGTCGCCGATGTAAACCTCGCGGTACTGGAGAACGATCCGGAGCTGCAACAGCAGCTGGAAAATGCCGACGAGCTGGCAAGGCTTAACGTTGAGCGTCACGGGGCGATCCGCGTCGGCAAGCCTGAAGAGCTGGCGACGTTACGGCGGATTTTTGCCGTTATGGGCATGCAGCCGGTTGGCTACTACGATCTTTCTCAGGCGGGCGTGCCGGTACATTCCACCGCTTTTCGTCCG
>DALYUA010000509.1:0-2379 GCA_031993245.1 Buttiauxella sp.
ATTTCACCGGCGATGGTTTTTTGCTTAAAGTGGTTCAGCGCAATGTAGCCCCACACATCACGATCGAAATCGATGAGGATAGTGTTGAAGCGCGCCATGCAGTCAAACAGCTCGGCGATGTAGTCGTGCGGCTCGATCTGCGTGGTGTACGGGTTCCACTGGATGCCCAGAGAGGTCACGAACTCTTCACTGAACTGATGCCAGTCAACTTCCGGGTAGGCGGCGATGTGGGCGTTATAGTTGCCAACAGCACCGTTGATTTTACCGAGGATCTCAACCTTTTCTAACTGGCGGAACTGGCGCTCCATACGGTAGGCCACGTTTGCCATCTCTTTACCCATGGTGGACGGCGTAGCAGGCTGGCCGTGGGTACGGGAGAGCAGCGGGATATCGCGATACTGTACCGACAGATCTTTCACCGCAATGATGATTTTACGCCAGTACGGCAGCACCACTTCCTGGCGAGCCGTTTCCAGCATCAGCGCGTGGGAGAGGTTGTTGATATCTTCTGAGGTACAGGCGAAGTGAATAAACTCGGAAACCGCATGCAGGGCAGGAACGGACTCAACCTTTTCCTTCAGGAAATACTCAACGGCTTTCACGTCGTGGTTGGTGGTGCGTTCAATAGTTTTGATGCGGGCCGCGTCTTCTTCATTGAACCCGGCAACAATCTTATCAAGGTAACCGATTGCGTCGGCGTCAAAAGCAGGAACTTCCCTGATCGCTGCGTGCGCGGCTAATTTTTGCAGCCAACGCACTTCTACCTGTACGCGAAATTTCAGCAGACCAAACTCGCTGAAAATAGCGCGCAGCGCGCTGACTTTATCGCCGTAGCGTCCATCTACGGGGGAAACGGCGGTCAGTGAGGATAATTCCATAAGTCACAACTCCGAAAGAGGTTAACAATGAGCAAGAATTTGTTTTGCCTGCGTGCACAGGCGATTACGGGAGAACATTAACTGCAGGCGGCCACCGCCAACCTGATGCCACAGCACGGCGGCGCGGATACCGGCCAGCAGCGAGGCGCGAACTTTGCTTTGCACCTGCGGGCTTTGCAGTACGGCAGGAGAGCCTGTGACCTGAATCCGCGGCCCCAGCGGGCTAATCACGTCGACATAAATACCGGCCATGGCGCTAAGCAGCGTGTCGGATTCCAGATCGAAATGCTCAAGCTGGCGTTGCAGACCGGCGATGCGCGAACCAAGGGTATCCATCGCGCCTTTGCTTGCATGCAGCTTACGCTCCAGCACCATCAGGCTTAAGGTGTAACGCGTAAGCTCGGCGTTCAATCCCTGACGATTGCTGGCGTTCAGCACGCCGAGCAGCGTTTCCAGGCCTAACTTCAGATTGGCTTCGCTGCTGCCAAAAACGCCGAGCGTGGAGCCAGGATTAAGATCGATAACGCTATTCAGCGCGACATGCAGCGCGTCGGTATCGCAGTGCCCCTGATGCGCAAGCTGTTGAACCAGACGGGCGGACTGGCAGATGCCTGCCAGCGCGAGAGTAATGTCGTAATAATTCTTAGCCACAGTGGTTCGTCCTTGTCCGCAAATTAGTCGGTGAGCGGCAAACGCTGCTCAATAACACCGCCGCCCAGGCAGACTTCACCGCTGTAAAATACCGCGGACTGGCCTGGGGTGACTGCCGCAACCGGCTCTTCGAAACGCACTTCAATGCGATCGGCATCGATTGGGGTGATGGTGCAGGGAATATCTGTCTGGCGATAACGCGTTTTCACCGTGCAGGCCAGCGGTTTGCCGAGCGTTTCGCGGTCAACCCAGTGTAACTGCTGTGCAATCAGGCCAACGGACATCAGGCGCGGGTGGTCGTGCCCCTGGGCAACAACCAGAACGTTGTTCTCAACGTCTTTATCCACGACATACCACGGATCTTCGCTACCTTCTTTGGTGCCGCCGATGCCAAGGCCCTTACGCTGGCCGAGTGTGTGGTACATCAGGCCCTGATGCTCGCCGATGGTTTCGCCGTCAACCGTCACAATTTTGCCTGGCTGAGCGGGCAGATAACGGCCCAGAAACTCGCGGAATTTGCGCTCGCCGATAAAACAGATACCGGTGGAGTCTTTTTTCTTCGCGGTGATGAGATCCAGCTCTTCGGCAATGCGGCGTACTTCTGGTTTTTCCAGTTCGCCGACCGGGAACAGGCTCTGAGCGATCTGCTCATGACCGAGCGTGTAGAGGAAATAACTCTGGTCTTTATTACCATCCAGCCCGCGTAGCAGCTGGCTTTTACCCTCCACATCCGCGCGACGCACGTAGTGGCCGGTAGCGATGTAATCGGCACCCAGATCTTCAGCGGCGAATTCAAGGAAGGCTTTAAATTTGATTTCTTTGTTGCACAGAATGTCCGGGTTCGGCGTGC
>DALYUA010000510.1:0-2374 GCA_031993245.1 Buttiauxella sp.
TCCAGATCGCCGTTCAGATAGACTTCTTCCATATCTTTCACGCCGTTCCACAGACGGTTACGCAAAGTACGCAGACGGGCCATTTCGGACTCCATCTCAACTTTCGCGATACGGTAAGCTTCGCCCATGCCGACAATCTGGTGCACAGGCAGGGTGCCTGAACGCATGCCGCGCTCGTGGCCGCCACCGTGAACCTGCGCTTCGATACGAATACGCGGCTTACGACGAACGTACAGTGCGCCAATGCCTTTAGGACCGTAGATTTTGTGGCCGGAGAAGGACATCAAATCAACTTTCAGCGTGCTGAGATCGATAGGCAGTTTGCCTACGCTCTGGGTCGCATCTACATGGTAGATGATGCCGCGCGCACGGCACATTTCGCCGATTGCCGCGATATCCTGCACCACGCCGATTTCGTTGTTTACGTGCATGACGGAAACCAGAATGGTGTCGTCACGCATTGCCGCTTCAAGCGCTTGCAGAGAAACGATGCCGTTGCTCTCAGGCGCCAGGTAAGTCACCTCGAAACCTTCACGCTCAAGCTGGCGACAGGTATCCAGCACGGCTTTATGTTCGGTTTTTACGGTAATGATGTGCTTGCCTTTCTTCTGATAGAAGTTGGCGGCACCTTTAATAGCGAGGTTATCAGATTCAGTTGCGCCTGATGTGAAGACGATCTCACGCGGGTCAGCGCCCACCAGGTCTGCGATTTGGTTACGAGCGATATCAACCGCTTCTTCCGCCTGCCACCCGAAACGGTGCGAGCGGGAGGCCGGGTTACCGAAGGTTCCGTCCATCGTCAAAAACTGCATCATCTTCTCGGCAACACGCGGATCGACAGGCGTAGTTGCGGAGTAGTCTAAATAAATCGGTAATTTCATTGCTCTTAAGCTCCGTACATCACTTCAATACGAAGAATCAGGCAGAAAAAGTCCAGCCGGGTGCGCGGCACCCGAGCCTGATTCTAAAAATTCTTTCTGTATACTTAACCGATGCTGCTTATGCGCGCAGTTTAACGTCGATGGCGTCCTGAGAACGCGTGGTACGATGGTTTTCGTGCTGCTGACGGCCTGACACATCCAGTACTTCCTGGTTATTCACCAGTTCACCTAAGGTTATATTGTTCAAAAAGCCGGTCAGACGGTCGCTCAGATCGCGCCACAGCGCATGGGTCAGGCACTTGTCGCCGCCCTGACATCCGCCTTTACCCTGACAACGGGTCGCGTCGACGGACTCATCAACGGCGCTGATCACTTCACCCACCGCGATGCTGCCTGCATCTTTACCTAACAGATAACCGCCGCCAGGACCGCGCACGCTGGCAACCAGGCCATTTTTACGCAGGCGGGAGAACAGCTGCTCCAGATAGGAGAGTGAAATACCCTGACGTTCGGAAATATCAGCTAACGGAACCGGCCCCGATTCGGAGTTCAACGCAACGTCGAGCATTGCTGTCACAGCGTAGCGCCCTTTTGATGTCAGTCTCATGTCTTGCTTAACCTCAAATAGCCCCTCGAGCCGGGGGTTTTTAAAAATGTGATTGTCCACATAGCAGGCCGCAAGTCTGACATTCCTGAGTAAATTGGTCAACTATTTAACCCAGTAATTTACTCAAGTATTATTTGCCCGATTTCTTGTCGCTTTCGATAGAGGAAAGCATGCCGCGCAGAATGCTAAGCTCTTGACTTTCCGGGCGCGCACGCGTGAACAGGCGACGAATCCTGCTCATCACCTGGCCTGGATGGCTGGCGCGAATAAAGCCGGAATTGAGCATAACTCGTTCAAGATGACCGTAGAAACGCTCTAAATCATCGACCAGTGGATAAGGCGTTTCTTCCTCTACAGCTTCAGTTGCTTCAGCGCTCTCTTGCTGGGTAGCAAGCCAGGCGATGCGTACTTCGTAAGCGAGGATTTGCACGGCCATCGCGAGGTTCAGCGAGCTGTATTCCGGGTTAGCCTGAATGGCGACATGATAATGGCACTTCTGCAGCTCTTCATTTGTAAGGCCTACGCGTTCACGGCCAAACACAATCGCCACTGGCGCATGTTTAGCTTCTGAGATGCTTTTCAGGCCGCATTCACGCGGGTCCAGCATGGGCCACGGCAGCGTACGAGAACGCGCGCTGGTGCCAACAACAAGGCTGCATCCCGTCAAAGCTTCGTCCAGCGTGTCGACGATTTTCGCATCGCCAATGACGTCACTGGCACCCGCAGCAAGCGCGATAGCCTGAGAATCTGGTTTCACCAGCGGATTGACCAGCCACAGGTTCGTTAATCCCATCGTTTTCATTGCACGGGCCACCGAGCCCATGTTGCCGGTGTGGGAAGTCTCAACCAGCACAATACGTACATTATCCAACATGCTTGATTCATG
>DALYUA010000511.1:0-2374 GCA_031993245.1 Buttiauxella sp.
TTGCAGGCCTACAGCCTACTGCTGTAAGCCTCCAGTCTGTGACCCTCAGGATCCAGAACATAAATTGATGCGCCTTCGCTCTTGTTCTCTTTCCACTCAACTATATTGGCCGCGCGCAACTTTTCTCTGAAATGAGCAAGGCGATGCTCAGAGAGGGTGGAGGCGTAATGAGTGTAATCCTGTTTAATATTCACCTTATCGAGCGATAAGCACCCCCAAAGATAACCCGGCTCCCTTTGACCATTTAGCTTGCGGATGCAACCTGGAACGGCATCTTCAGTCGGATGTATATCGCTATAAAGGTACACGAATTGGTGAAAGCCAGGCGCTAAAAAGCATGGCGGTTTTCTTTGCTTGTCCTGCCGGACAAACTCCCCGTAAAATCAGCAGCCTGACCGCCACCCTATGGATCTGCCATTCCGATGCTCACTTTTGCCTCCCGACAACGCCGTCTTGAACGTTTATGGCTCATTATCCTGATAATCGTCATGGCAGGCATGGGTGTATTGAGCCTGTGCGCGGGCGATCGGTGGTTTGCGCCGCAGCGGTGGTGGAGCGATGATGCACAGCTTTTCATCTGGCAGATAAGATTGCCACGTACGCTCGCCGTTTTGCTGGTGGGGGCTGCGCTTGCCGTTTCCGGCACCATCATGCAGGCGCTGTTTGAAAATCCGCTGGCCGAGCCCGGTTTACTCGGCGTCTCTAATGGGGCGGGCGTGGCGCTTATCGCAGGCGTCCTGCTTGGGCAGGGCATGCTTCCCTCCTGGGCTTTAGGCGTGTGCGCCATCGTCGGTGCGCTTCTTATTACACTTATTCTGCTGCGTTTTTCCCGCCGTCATCTTTCTACCAGCCGCCTGCTGCTGGCAGGCGTGGCGCTGGGAATTATCTGCAGCGCGCTGATGACCTGGGCGGTTTATTTCAGCACCAGCCTCGATTTACGCCAGCTAATGTACTGGATGATGGGCGGATTCGGCGGAGTGGACTGGCGGCAGTGGTGGCTGATGGTGACATTGCTGCCTGTGATGGTCTGGCTGTGCCGCAGCTATGTGCCCCTGAACCTGATGGCGCTGGGCGAAACCTCCGCACGCCAGCTGGGTTTATCGGTTTGGGTATGGCGCAATATTCTGGTCATCGCAACCGGCTGGCTGGTGGGAGTAAGTGTTGCGCTTGCCGGCGCTATCGGCTTTATCGGGCTGGTTATTCCGCATATGCTGCGCCTTAAGGGAATAACCGATCACCGGGCTTTATTGCCGGCCAGCGCGCTTGCCGGTGCTTCCGTGCTGCTTGGGGCTGACATCATTGCGCGCCTTGCGCTGGCCTCCGCCGAATTGCCTATAGGCGTTGTTACGGCAACGCTAGGCGCGCCGGTGTTTATCTGGTTGTTGCTGAAGGCCAGCGCCCGCTAAAACCGCTGACAAATCAGCGCTTCTTCGCCTGCCAGGCATGAATCAGGAAGGACTGGAAAAAGCGCACCGGCAGGGCGAATCCTGCCCGGGCGATCAGCTCCTCTGTTTTTTCCGGAGCCAACAGCAGAAGCCGCTGGCTTAGCTGGGCCTTAATCTCCTCCGGGCTTCTTTGCTGGTTGACGTTCACCTCCTGTATCGCCGTCCAGCTTTTTAGCTGCTCGTCAAAATTGGCTGCATCCATATCCCCGGCGATCTCAGCGACGACGATCTGCCCACCCGCGGTCAGTCTTTCGGCCATTTGCTGATAAATCCCCAGCCGCTGCGGATCCTGTATGAAATGCGTTACCAGCAGACAAAGGATGGCATCGTATTTTTTGTCCGGAGAAATATCGCTTATATAGCCCTCCACCAGCTCACATCTGGAATCCACACCCTGCCGGGAGAGCTTTTCAGCACATATCGCCAGCATAGCGGGTGAGGGGTCGACGCCGGTGAAATGCCAGTCGGGGTGAGCTTCAGCCAGATGAAGGATCTCCGTGCCGGTTCCCACGCCGACGCAAAGGATACGGGCGTTTTGCGGCAGATCCCGCACCAACAAAGAAATTAAAAAGTGCAGGTTATCGGCGATGGGACTCAACCGCAGATTGTTGGCGTCGTACTGCCGGGAAAACTCGGCGTTAAAAATGTCATTCGTGTTACTCATGGCATGAAACCTTAACTAAATTAGTGGGCGAAGCATGGAAATCCTGTCTTAGCCGCGCAAGCGTGACTTCCTGCATTCTGGCAATAAGTAAAGACTCCGCCTCCTTACTGGCGGCATCTAAAGCATGATTAACGGCTTGCTCCACAAGGCAGTCGGGGAAGTCTGTACGGTTGGACATGGCAATCAGGGAGGGCTCTCCAACCGCGCGCCAGACGTCCGCCAGCGTCAGCTGTTCAAAATTGCATACCAACGTCCAGCCGCCGCC
>DALYUA010000512.1:0-2371 GCA_031993245.1 Buttiauxella sp.
TGAATGAATGTATTGCGGCGGGAATTACTGAAATTGTTCTGGTGACGCACACTTCGAAAAACTCCATCGAAAACCACTTCGATACCAGTTTCGAGCTGGAAGCCATGCTGGAAAAACGCGTGAAGCGCCAACTTCTGGATGAAGTGCAGGCAATTTGCCCGCCGCACGTCACTATTATGCAGGTCCGTCAGGGACTGGCCAAAGGTCTGGGCCACGCGGTGCTGTGCGCTCATCCTGTGGTTGGCGACGAGCCCGTCGCGGTTATTCTGCCGGATGTCATCCTCGACGAATTCGAATCCGATCTTTCCCAGGATAACCTGGCAGAGATGATCAAACGTTTTGATGCTACCGGTTACAGCCAGATTATGGTTGAGCCTGTAGAAGATGTTACCGCCTATGGTGTGGTTGACTGTAAAGGCGTTGAGTTAAAAGAAGGCGACAGCGTGCCGATGGTGGGTATCGTTGAGAAGCCTAAAGCCAACGTTGCTCCATCGAATCTTGCCGTTGTTGGACGCTATGTCCTGAACGCCGATATCTGGCCGCTGCTGTCCAAAACGCCTCCGGGAGCAGGTGACGAAATTCAGTTGACCGACTCTATTGCGATGCTGATGGAAAAACAGACCGTTGAAGCCTACCACATGAAAGGCGTGAGCCATGATTGCGGGAACAAACTGGGCTATATGCAGGCGTTTGTGGAGTACGGCATCCGTCATAAGTCGCTTGGCGAAGATTTCAAAGCCTGGCTTGAAGAGACCGTTGGCGCGAAGAAGTAATTCAATTCAACGCAGGATAGAAAGATGAAAGTTACCGTATTTGGTATCGGCTACGTTGGGCTTGTACAGGCAGCAGTGCTTGCAGAAGTCGGCCATGAAGTTATGTGTATCGATGTTGATGCAAAGAAAGTAGAAAATCTGAAAAACGGTGTGATCCCGATTTTTGAACCGGGTCTGACGCCGCTGGTGAAGAAAAACTACGAAGAAGGCCGTCTGTCATTCAGCACCGATGCTGAGATGGGCGTGCATCATGGCGAGATGCAGTTTATCGCCGTGGGAACACCGCCGGACGAGGACGGCTCTGCGGACCTGAAATACGTGACCGCAGTTGCCCGCACTATCGCGCAGCACATGACCTCTCACAAAGTGGTACTGGATAAATCTACCGTTCCTGTAGGCACGGCAGATAGAGTTCGCAGCGTAATGGAGCAAACGCTTAAAGAGCGCGGTGCAGCGATCCCGTTTGACGTGGTCTCAAACCCTGAATTTCTCAAAGAGGGTGCCGCAGTTTCTGACTGTATGCGCCCTGAACGTATCGTTATTGGTACGGATAACGAAGATGTGGTGGATTTGCTGCGTGAACTTTACGAGCCGTTTAACCGCAACCACGACCGTATGATCCTGATGGATATCCGCAGCGCTGAGCTGACCAAGTATGCCGCTAACTGTATGCTGGCGACCAAAATCAGCTTTATGAACGAAATCTCAAACCTGGCGGAACTGCTAGGCGCCGATGTTGAAAAAGTGCGTCAGGGCATTGGTTCCGATCCGCGTATTGGCTACCACTTTATCTATCCTGGCTGCGGTTACGGCGGTTCCTGCTTCCCGAAAGATGTGCAGGCGCTAATTCGTACTGCTGAGCAAATTGGTTACCAGCCACGCCTGCTACAGGCGGTTGAGCAGGTTAACCATGCGCAAAAGATGAAGCTTCCTGAGTTTATTCGTCGTCATTTTGGTGAAGACCTGAAGGGTAAAACCTTCGCGCTGTGGGGGCTTTCTTTTAAACCCAATACCGATGATATGCGTGAGGCCTCCAGCCGCGTCCTGATGGAAGCGCTGTGGGAACGCGGGGCGCAGGTGCAGGCGTTTGATCCAGAAGCTATGGATGAAACCCAGCGCATCTATGGACACCGTAGCGATCTGAAGCTGATGGGCACTAAAGAAGCTGCGCTTCAGGGAGCTGATGCGCTGGTTATTTGCACCGAATGGCAGAGCTTCCGTGTGCCAGATTTTGATGTCATCAAGAAAACCCTGAAGCAACCAGTTATCTTTGACGGCCGTAACCTGTATGATCCTGAGAGACTCAGCAAGCGCGGCTTTGTTTATTATGCAATTGGCCGCGGAGCGTCCATCAATATTGCATAATAAATGAGGGTTGTATGAAATTTTTGGTTACCGGCGCAGCAGGCTTTATTGGATTTCATGTTAGCGAGCGTCTGCTTGCTGCCGGTCACCAGGTTATCGGTATTGATAACCTGAATGACTACTATGATGTCAACCTCAAGCTCGCCCGCCTTGATTTACTTAAACCACATTCCCGTTTCCAGTTCGAAAAAATTGATCTCGCCGATCGCAGCGCGATGGAGCAGCTATTCGCC
>DALYUA010000513.1:0-2361 GCA_031993245.1 Buttiauxella sp.
TCCCCGCCTGCCACAGGGTGTTTTTACCCTGCATGCGCTGGTAGCGAATCATGGTGTCCATGATCGTCTGCTGGAAGGCGTGACCCATATGCAAGCTGCCGGTGACGTTCGGCGGTGGGATCATGATGCAGAAGCTTTCCTGGCTGGTATCGCCATTTGGTTTAAAGTAGCCCTGCTGTTCCCAGTGCTCGTAAAGCGGCTGTTCGATATCTTGCGGGTTATATGTCTTTTCCATTGTCTGCTATGTCGTTCCCGGCGAGGTATGCGTCGCCGTAGTCAAGTGGAAACCAGCAACGCGATACGCCTTGTAGCGCTCACGGGCCAGTTGTTTTTGAGTGTCTTCGTAAGGTACGAAGTCTATCACTTCATGGAAAGCGGTGGCAAAATCTGCGAACTGCGGCAGGAGGCTTATCAGCACATCGCGCGAAGAACTGCCGCGACGCTGCGGCCAGGCAAGTTCGACCGGCGCGCCATAACGCGGCCCTTCTCCGGCGAGATTATGCGGCACAAAAGCGTGGGCATCGCGCTGCCAGAGCGCTTCATCCAGACGGATGGCCTGCTGTTCATCAACGCAGGCAATGAGCAGGCGCTTACCTGCTCGGAAATTTTCTGCAGCCAGTTCACAGACCAACACTTCAACGGCGCTCAGCTCATCTGAGACGGTGTCGTTGTCGAGAAGGTAGAACGTCGCGTTTTTCATTTTACTCGCATTTTTTTGAGTCATTGACAGCCGCAGGGCGGATAAACGAAGCGCCATCCACCGGATAGTGGCGAATGGCGCGGGCTTATCCGCCCTACAAAAATCCAGAGCGATAAGCCTCTGTTATTCTTCGCCGTTAAAACCCGAACGATTCAACAGGAATTGCGACAGCAGCGCAACCGGACGACCGGTAGCACCTTTGGCTTTGCCTGAGCGCCAGGCCGTGCCTGCGATATCCAGGTGCGCCCAGTTGTACTTACGCGTAAAGCGTGACAGGAAGCAGGCGGCGGTAATCGCACCGCCGGGACGGCCGCCAATATTCGCCATATCGGCAAAATTGGAGTCGAGCTGATCCTGGTACTCATCGCCGAGCGGCAGTCGCCATGCGCGGTCGCCCGCTTGTTCAGACGCGCTAATCAGCTCATGCGCCAGCGGATTGTGATTAGACAGCAGCCCGGTGATGTGATGACCCAGGGCTATCACGCACGCGCCGGTCAGCGTTGCCACATCGATAACCACTTCCGGCTCGAAGCGTTCCACATAGGTCAGCACATCGCACAGAACCAGACGGCCTTCCGCATCGGTATTTAACACCTCAACGGTTTGTCCGGACATGGTGGTCAGTACATCGCCCGGGCGATACGCCCGTCCACCCGGCATGTTTTCACACCCGGCCAGCACGCCGATAACGTTAATCGGCAGGTTCAGCTCCGCGACCATACGCATTACGCCGTACACGGAGGCTGCGCCGCACATGTCATATTTCATCTCGTCCATGCCTTCGGCAGGCTTGATGGAGATACCGCCGGAGTCAAACGTCAGGCCTTTGCCGACCAGCACAATCGGGCGGGCGTCCGGCGTGTCGTTACCTTTGTATTCGATAACGGACATCAGCGATTCGTTACGGGAACCGTCGCCTACCGCAAGGTAGGAGTGCATGCCCAGCTCTTTCATCTGCTGCTCGCCAATCACGCGGGTGACGACGTTTTTGCTGTAAGAGTCGGCCAGTTGTCGAGCCTGAGAGGCCAGGTAGGCCGCGTTACAGATATTCGGTGGCATATTGCCAAGGTCTTTTGCCGCTTTAATGCCGGCGGCGATAGCCAGACCGTGCTGAATCGCACGCTCGCCGCTGGTCAGTTCACGACGAGTCGGTACATTAAAGACCATTTTACGCAGCGGGCGGCGTGGCTCGCTTTTGTTGGTTTTCAACTGGTCAAAGCTGTAAAGCGACTCTTTTGCGGTTTCTACCGCCTGGCGAACCTTCCAGTACGTATTGCGGCCCTTAACATGCAGTTCGGTCAGAAAACAGACGGCTTCCATCGAACCTGTGTCATTCAGGGTGTTAATCGTTTTTTGAATCACCTGCTTATACTGACGTTCGTCCAGTTCACGCTCTTTACCACACCCAATCAGCAGAATACGCTCTGAAAGCACATTCGGAACGTGGTGAAGCAATAAAGTCTGACCTGGTTTTCCCTCAAGCTCACCACGGCGCAGAAGCGCGCTGATGTAGCCATCGCTGATTTTATCGAGTTGTTCGGCGACCGGGGACAGGCGACGCGGCTCAAAAACTCCCACAACGATGCAGGCACTACGCTGTTTCTCGGGGCTACCGCTTTTTACACTGAACTCCATGCACTACGCTCCTGAATCTTAAAGAC
>DALYUA010000514.1:0-2359 GCA_031993245.1 Buttiauxella sp.
ATTGAGCAGTTCATTTTTGCTGGTAAAACAATATACTACCGTAACGGTTTGTGTGTAGATGAGAACGGTACGCTGAGCGGTTCTGCCCTGACGATGATCGAAGGGGTACGTAATCTGGTCGAGCATGCCAACATCGCGCTGGATGAAGTCCTGCGTATGGCGACTCTCTACCCTGCCCGTGCGATGGGTGTGGAAAAGCGGTTGGGCACCATTGAGGCGGGTAAAGTCGCCAACCTGACGGCCTTTACCCGCGATTATAAAATCATCAAGACTCTCGTTAATGGTAATGAGGTCGTAACTGAGTAAATAAGGCATGACGACTGGCGGACAGGCTCAAATAGGTAATGTCGATCTGGTAAAACAGCTTAACGGCGCGGCGGTATACCGTCTGATTGACCAGCAGGGGCCAATCTCGCGCATACAGATTGCCGAACAGAGCCAGCTTGCCCCCGCCAGCGTCACCAAAATTACTCGCCAGCTTATTGAGCGCGGCCTGATTAAAGAAGTCGATCAACAGGCCTCTACCGGAGGCCGCCGCGCTATTTCAATCATTACCGAAACCCGCAATTTTCACGCCATCGGCGTGCGCCTTGGTCGTCATGACGCCACCATCACGCTGTTCGATCTCAGCGCCAAACCTCTGGCTGAAGAGCACTATCCTCTTCCAGAGCGTACCCAGGAAACGCTCGAGCACGCTTTGCTTCATGCCATCGCCCATTTTATTGAACAGATGCAGCGTAAAATCCGCGAGCTGATCGCCATCTCCGTGATTCTGCCGGGCCTGGTCGACCCTGAAAGCGGCGTGATTCGCTATATGCCGCACATCCAGGTGGACAACTGGTCGCTGGTCGATAGCCTGGAAAAACGCTTCAAAGTCACCTGCTTTGTGGGTCACGACATCCGTAGCCTGGCGTTAGCTGAGCACTATTTTGGTGCCACTCACGACTGCGAAGACTCCATTCTGGTGCGCGTTCACCGGGGTACGGGGGCAGGCATTCTGTCAAACGGCAGAATTTTTATCGGCCGTAACGGCAACGTGGGCGAGATAGGCCACATCCAGGTCGACCCGCTGGGTGAGCGCTGCCACTGCGGCAACTTTGGCTGTCTGGAAACCATCGCTGCGAATGCCGCCATTGAAGGGCGAGTGCGTCATCTGCTTGAGCAGGGCTATAGCAGCCGCTTAACGCTCGATGACTGCAATATTGTCGCGATTTGCAAAGCGGCCAACAAAGGCGATGCGCTGGCCTGTGAAGTGATAGAGCATGTGGGACGCCACCTTGGTAAGGCTATTTCTATTGCCATCAACCTGTTTAATCCGCAAAAGGTCGTGATCGCAGGCGAAATTATTGAAGCGGAGAAAGTTCTGCTTCCCGCCATTGAAGGCTGCATCAATACTCAGGTATTAAAAGCGTTCCGCAAAAACCTGCCAGTCGTGCGTTCACGCCTTGATGACCGCTCCGCAATTGGCGCTTTTGCCCTGGTAAAACGCTCGATGCTGAACGGCATGTTATTGCAGCGTCTGCTGGAAAGCTAACGCGGGCCGGCGGCGATTTGCGCTATAGTAACGCCTTCTGAGAATATGAGCCTGAGTAATCAATGACCCTCCAGAATGTAATTTGTGATATTGACGGCGTGTTGATGCATGACAACATTGCCGTGCCGGGCGCCAATGAGTTTCTGGCCCGCATCCTTGAAAAAGGTTTACCGCTGGTTCTGCTGACCAACTACCCTTCTCAAACCGGACAGGATCTGGCAAACCGCTTCTTATCTGCGGGTATAAACGTGCCGGACAGCGTGTTCTACACGTCGGCAATGGCAACCGCAGATTTTCTGCGTCGCCAGGAAGGCAAAAAAGCCTACGTTGTGGGTGAAGGCGCGTTAATCCATGAGCTCTATAAAGCGGGATTCACCATCACCGATATCAACCCGGATTTTGTCATCGTTGGCGAAACACGCTCTTATAACTGGGAAATGATGCACAAAGCCGCCTACTTCGTGGCAAATGGCGCACGTTTCATCGCCACCAACCCGGATACCCACGGGCGCGGCTATTATCCCGCCTGTGGCGCGCTCTGCGCGGGCATTGAGAAAATCTCCGGCCGGAAACCATTTTATGTCGGCAAGCCCAGCCCGTGGATCATCCGTGCGGCGCTGAATAAAATGCAGGCCCATTCCGAACATACGGTTATTGTGGGCGACAACCTGCGCACCGACATTCTGGCGGGCTTCCAGGCCGGTCTGGAAACTATTCTGGTGCTGTCCGGGGTTTCGACGCTAAACGATATCGATGCGATGCCTTTCCGCCCTTCGTTTATCTACCCGTCCGTAGCCGAAATCGACATTATCTGAAGCCGTCATT
>DALYUA010000515.1:0-2351 GCA_031993245.1 Buttiauxella sp.
GAAATTCCCGCCGCTGTGCTGACCGCCTTTCTTACCGGCTTCTGATGCTCGATCTCGATCTTCTGCGAAGTTACCTGAACCGCCACGATGCTGAGTCATAATTATTACCTCATAATGTTTTGGTTAAATAATGGAGAGGCTATCCCTCTCCGCTAAGCCATATTAACTATAGCTGGCATTAGCGTTATGACAAATCATAAGAGGCATTAAAGTTGCCGTTGTGCCGATACTGGGATTATTCCTGGGTTATATATATTTGACGAAAAATCTCCCTTACATATTGTAAACATTTAATAAATTTAATAGATGGCGGAAGGGTATTTTTTATCAGGCACTTAAATTAATAAATAGATGAAATGACGCGCTCGTAGCGTATGAATATTCGTTTTTTCGGACTAAAAATCAACAGCAATGTTGTGGATTATGTATGGCATCCTATTATCCTTCCGGGGGACGTCCTGGTGGGATGTGCAGCGCCATAGCGATCGTACTACCGGCCCTTATGCTGGTCTCTGAAGCTATAGTTTACGGCCCGAAGACAGGTGACGTCCGTCACATTCATTAGCTTCCTCACTAATCTGCCAGTACAATCACGCTCTGCTTGATTCTGCCGCGTCTTAAGGACGGGGTAATAAAAACGATAAACCTGCAAAGACGAAACTATGACAACCACTCAAACCCAAACGCACGCGCGGGAGAACTCTCTGCGCTATGTTTTGCGCTCGCCGCGCCTGCTGGTTCGGGAGTCGCTGGCTGGCGTGATCACCGCGCTGGCGCTTATCCCGGAAGTAATTTCATTTTCCGTTATTGCGGGCGTTGATCCAAAAGTTAGCCTTGTGGCTTCCATTGTGCTTTGCCTGGCGATGTCCGTGCTGGGCGGCAGACCCGCAATGGTCACCGCTGCGGCGGGTTCGGTTGCGCTGGTCATCGGGCCGATGGTTCATCTGCACGGCGTAGGGTACATTCTGCCCGCCGTGATCCTGGCGGGATTGATTCAAATTTTATTCGGCATCACCGGGCTTGCGCGCATGATGCGCTATATTCCTTTGTCCGTAATGACGGGGTTTGTGAACGCGCTCAGTATTCTGATTTTCTTTGCCCAAGTGCCCCATGTCTGGGGACAAAGCCCGCTGGTCTGGGGGCTGTTCGCGCTGACGCTGGCCATTGTCCTGCTACTGCCGCGCGTTGTGAAATCGATACCTTCGCCGCTGGTGGCTATTGTGGTAATTACCGCCGCCAGTATGGCAATGGGATTTTCTGTTCCGACCGTGGGTGATACCGGACCGATGCAGGCGGGTCTGCCCGGCCTGACGGAACTTCTGGTTCCGTTGAATCTTGATACGCTACGCATCATCTGGCCGTGTGCATTAAGTATCGCCTTTGTAGGTCTGATGGAGTCTTTACTGACGGCAAAGCTGGTTGATGAGCTGACGGATACGCCATCGAGCAAGCGTCGCGAGTGCTGGGGACTGGGATTATCCAATATCTTTGCCGGTTTTTACGGTGGCATTGCGGGCTGCGCCATGATTGGGCAAACCATAGTGAACGTAGAGCTGGGCAGGGGGCGCACGCGCATTTCGACGCTTGCTGCGGGATTAGTGCTACTGCTTTTGGTTACCGCCTTAAGTGATATGATGGCCAGAATTCCAATGGTGGTGCTGGCCGCTATCATGATGATTGTGGCCGTGAAAACGCTCAACTGGCATAGCCTGACGCCTGCGACATTAAAAAGAATGCCCGTCCCGGAAACGCTGGTTATGGTGGTTACCGTTGCTGCAACGGTCTTTACCGGAAACCTGGCAATAGGCGTTGTGGGGGGCGTGATTTTTGCGATGGTGCTGTTTGCCCGACGTATTGCTCACGTTGTGCGTGCCGAACGCCAGCTTTTAGCTGATGGTCAATCCGTACGTTACACGGTAATGGGTCCGCTGTTTTTTGCCAGCAGCAACGATCTGTTTGAGCATTTTCACTATGCCGATGATCCGCAGAATGTGACTATCGATCTTTCTCAGGCGCAAATCTGGGATGCCTCGACGGTAGCCGTTCTTGATGCCATCGAAACGCGTTATCAACGTTACGATGTGCAAGTGAATATTGTCGGGCTTGATATTCGTAGCGCTGATTTCCACGAGCGACTTAGCGGAAAGTTTTAAAAAAGAAAGCCGGTAACCTGCAAGCGGTTGCCGGCATCTCAGTATTTATCACCGGCTTTTGCCATCTGCATCACATTTTTCCCCTATATTTCCCTGCCGCGGTCGTCGTTTAAATGACAAGCTGGCGAATTCAACATTCTCTTAACATTATCATTGCGACGATAGCGGAAAAAATTTATTACTATTTAACCGCTTAGC
>DALYUA010000516.1:0-2330 GCA_031993245.1 Buttiauxella sp.
CAGATCGGCGCGTTGTTTACCGCGTTTTCCAGTGCACGGGAGACTTCAGCGCTGGTGGCCTCACGCGTGAAACCGACAATGTCATTTGGCTCGGCCGGGTTCTTCACTTCTACCAGCTCACCGGGGTCAACGGCTTCCTCAAGAATTGGCAACGCCTGCCATTTCTGCGTCGCGCTGTTAAGCAGGGCAGAGGAGAGGGAGGCCAGGCGATGTTCATTCGCCAGATCCAGCCCGCTGGAGTTGCTGCGGCCTTCGCCATAGAGATCCTTTGGCAAAGCGATTTTCGGATGCGGCAGGCCAAGCTGGCCCTCTTTGCTGGCAAGCGCTTCTGTCGCGGTAACCGGGTCCGCTACCAGCTCATCCAGCGACAGCGTGTTGTCTGCGATACGGTTAACGAAGGAGGTATTCGCCCCGTTTTCCAGCAGACGACGCACCAGATAGGCCAGCAGCGTTTCATGCGTGCCCACCGGGGCATAAATACGGCAAGGGCGGTTCAGCTTGCCGTCGGCAATTTTACCTACGACCCGATCGTAGAGCGGCTCGCCCATGCCGTGCAGACACTGGAATTCATACTGGCCAGGGTAGTAGTTCTGCCCGGCGAGGTTGTAAATCGCCGCAAGCGTATGGGCGTTGTGGGTGGCGAACTGTGGATAAATCAGGTTCGGCACCGTCAGCAATTTTTTTGCACAGGCCAGATAGGAGATATCGGTGTAGACCTTGCGGGTATAAACCGGGTAGCCCTCAAGTCCTTCCATCTGGGCACGTTTAATTTCGCTGTCCCAGTATGCGCCTTTCACCAGACGAATCATCAGGCGACGCTGGCTGCGGGTAGCGAGATCTATCAGATAATCGATAACGAACGGGCAGCGTTTCTGGTAAGCCTGAATCACAAAGCCAATGCCGTTCCAGCCCGCCAGCTCCGGCTCGAAGCAAAGCTTCTCAAGCAGATCGAGGGAAATTTCCAGGCGATCGGCTTCTTCGGCATCGATATTAATTCCCACGTCGTACTGGCGGGCCAGCAGCGTCAGGGATTTCAGGCGCGGGTACAGCTCTTCCATTACGCGGTCGTACTGCGCGCGGCTGTAGCGCGGATGCAGAGCGGAAAGCTTGATTGAAATGCCCGGACCTTCATAAATACCGCGGCCGTTGGAGGCTTTACCGATGGCGTGGATAGCCTGCTGATAGGAAACCATATACGCCTGCGCGTCGGCGGCGGTCAGCGCGGCTTCACCAAGCATATCGTAGGAGTAGCGGAAACCTTTTTCTTCCAGTTTGCGGGCGTTAGCCAGCGCTTCAGCAATGGTTTCGCCGGTGACGAACTGTTCGCCCATCAGGCGCATCGCCATATCGACGCCTTTACGGATTAGCGGCTCGCCGCTCTTGCTGATAATGCGGTTAAGCGAGTGGGAGAGACTGGTTTCGTTGTGCGTGGAGACCAGTCGTCCGGTAAAGAGCAGTCCCCAGGTGGCGGCGTTCACAAACAGCGACGGGCTGCGGCCAATGTGGGAATGCCAGTTGCCGTTGCTGATTTTGTCGCGGATTAACGCGTCGCGGGTCGCTTTATCCGGAATGCGCAATAAGGCTTCCGCCAGACACATCAGCGCTACGCCTTCCTGAGAGGAAAGCGAGAATTCCTGCAGTAAACCTTGTACCATGCCCGCCCGGCCCGAGGCGCTCTTCTGATTACGCAGCTTTTCAGCCAGCTGCCAGGCAAGTTTGTGGGTCTGTTCGGCAAGCGGCTGCGGCAGGCGCGCCTGCTCAAGGATCATTGGAACAGCGTCGGTTTCCGGACGGCGCCAGGCGGCGGTAATCGCGGCACGGCTAACGGACTGGGGGTGAATTTGTTCGGCAAAATCGAGGAAAGGCTGATGCGTTTCTTCCGCAGCCGGCGCGGATTCTTCACTTTCATTAGCGGCACCCGCAAGCAAAGCAGGTAATTCTGGCAGTTCATCGTTATTTTCCAGGCGTTCAAGATAGTTAAAAATTGCCTGTTTAATTAGCCAGTGCGGCGTGCGGTCAATACGTGAAGCGGCGAGCTTAATACGCTCGCGGGTCGCTTCGTCGAGTTTAACGCCCATGGTAGTGGTGCCCATGCCAAAGACTCCTTTGTGCAAGATTTAGAATAAGTAACAGCAAAAGTTACCCGGCAATATCTACCATGTTGCAACTTTGTGCAACCGTGTTAAATGTGAGCCAGATAACAGGCCGGGAAAAGAGTGGAGTTGTTAAATTTTAAATAAGAAAGCGATCTGACTAATTATTTGCAGACGAGGGAAATTTACTGACATAGTGACCGCTTTCGTAAGGTGCAACCGCGAAAAGCGGGAGCG
>DALYUA010000517.1:0-2313 GCA_031993245.1 Buttiauxella sp.
ATATGTGGACGTTTATCGATAACTGGTCGTGGTGTAACGCCTATAAAAACCGCTATGGTTTCGTTTCGCTGGATTTGGTCACGCAAAAACGTACCATCAAGAAAAGCGGCGAATGGTTCCGTGAGACGGCAGCAAAAAACGGTTTTGACGACCGGCGTTAAGAAAATCATGCGGGTTATTACGGCCCGCATAAGATTGATGACAGCCCCCCGAAAAACGTGGTTTTCAGGGGGCTGGGGTAGACCAGTAGAGCCAGTAGAGATAGTTCTTTGTTTTTGAAAGCCCGGCAATACAGCTTTAATACCCGCGGGCTTTGTCAACAGAATCATGCGGGCCATCACGGCCCGCATTTGGTAGTGCAGGAATTCACCATGTCGAATATCAATGATGTTGCGCGTCTTGCGCAGGTCTCGAAAGCCACCGTATCCCGGGTGCTGAGCGGTAGTCGCGGCGTCAAGGAAGAAAGCCGCCTGGCCGTGCTGCGCGCCGCTGAAATCCTTAACTACAAGCCCAACGCCATCGCCCAGTCGCTTAGCAGCCAGTCTACAAACTGCATTGGGGTAATCTGCGCCACGGAGCACATTCAGCAATCCACCGGTTACCTGCAGGCGCTGGAAAAACAGCTCAGCCGACACCGTAAGCATCTGCTGCTGCGTTTTGCCAACGATGATAAAAGCCTTATGCACGCCGTTGAGGAGCTCTCTAACGGTATGTGCGACGCGCTCGTGGTGGTCGGCGCTCGCTTCCCGTTGCCTGAACTTTCCGAAGAGATTGTACTGATTGACTGCCTGAATCCATCGAACGCAAACAGCGTGCAGTGCGATCGCATCTTTGCCGCAGAAACCGCCGTGCATTATCTGTGCTCGCAGCAGCGCAGAAACATCGCGCTGGTCAATTTTCCGGGTGGTGAGGCAGCAGCGCTGACTATGGATGGTTACCGTCAGGCGTTACACAATTACGTGGTGCCGTTTAATCGCCAGTTGGTCATTGAGAACGAGCCGTCGCTGCGCATTGCGTTGCAAAAGTTGATTAACAGCGGCGTGAAGTTTACGGCCCTGCTGGTAACCGACGATAGCCAGGCGCAGGAGGCGGTGATGATGCTTAATCAGTATCAGCTATCGGTGCCGGAAAAAGTGATGGTGTTCAGCCTGGATGGTTCTACCCGCCTGCCCGGCGCCAGTACTATTCCAGCCATTGAATACCCGCTGGAAAATATTGCCCGCCGTGCGGTGGAGTTATTGTTAGGCGAACGCCATAACAGCGATTTAGTGCGTGGCAGTTTGTTGATAGCCTGATTTGTAGGGTGGATAAGCGCGTGCATTATCCACCCTACACGTTATTCCTTCGGCAATACTGCCGCCAGCGTCGCTTCGCGTTGTGCCAGCACGCGCTCAACGGTATCCACTATCGCCTGGGTTTGCGGATCAATTTCAATATTGATGCGGCTGCCGAGCTTTTTGCTGCCAAGCGTGGTGCGCTGCAGCGTTTCGGGAATTAAATGTACGCAAAAGCGGCTCGCCGTCACCTCTCCTACCGTCAGGCTAATACCGTCGATACCGATATAGCCCTTGTGCAGAATATATTTCATCAGGGATTTATCGCGGATTTTAAACCAGATCTGGCGGTTATTTTCTGAAGTGAGGATTTTTACCACTTCGGCCGTGGTCATAATATGGCCCGACATTAAATGTCCGCCGATTTCGTCATTAAATTTCGCGGCGCGTTCCACATTCACGCTGTCACCGACGACTAATTCCCCAAGGTTGGTGATGCGCAACGTCTCTTTCATAAGATCAAAGCTGACGCGATTTCCATCGATTTCCGTGACCGTAAGGCAGCAGCCGTTGTGCGCCACGGACGCCCCCGTTTCAAGGCCGGGGAGCATAATCTCTGGCAGCTCGATAACGTGGGTGCGGAAATTGGGTTTTTCATCAATGGAGACCAGGGTCGCGGTGCCCTGCACAATACCTGTAAACATCCTAAAACTCCTGGCGATTTAATAAGTGGCAATAGCATCCCCGCCGGGGCATGTCTGCATTCTTGTGCGGCACTTTAACAGTTGGAAAAAAAGCTTGCCAGTCATCATCACTGCCCCGCTATTATTTGGCTGGCGATTTAATTAACTCTCGCTACAATAGTCTGGCTCATTCCTCTGCAATTTCTTCTTGCTGCCATACATGGCGGCGTCTTTGTATTGCTTATAACTAATAATAATCAGGTGTACGTATGCAGAAGTACTTTATCGAGGCCCGCCAGCTACTGGCGCTGGCGATACCCGTGATTCTGGCCCAGATAGCACAAACCGCCATGGGT
>DALYUA010000518.1:0-2301 GCA_031993245.1 Buttiauxella sp.
CAGCCAGGTCGACTCGTGCCTCAGGGACATCCGGATCCGGGCAAACGGTAATGTGGCCCAGTTCGTTGACGTCATAGTAGTTATTGCCCCACCAGGCAATATTGTAAGTACGCAGCATCTTGCTGGCTTCCTGGGAACTCATGGCAACCTCCTGCATGGAGCGGTGTACATTCTGCTCGCCCACTGACGAACCCAAAACAGAAGAGATTTTGTCAGACATGGCGAACCTCAAATTTAAACGAATATGCAAAACAGTTAACTACTATCGCAGGGGTATCCTGCAATAACAACCCATTAACAGCGCGTAATGGCAGCATAAGACGCTGACAGAAAAACTGTGCGATCGGTTTCTTTTTCATATCATTGTAAAACACGTAACCGAACTCCGTGGGACGGATCGGCGAAACCACGAGAAAACTCTTATCAAAGACAAGAGCGCCCAGGTACTGAAATTACAGGCGTGCGTTACCGGCTCTGGAGTCCTGAGAGGCGCCAGGTCTGGTGGTATAACATCGGCTGGGATGGAGCAGAGAAATGCAGTTTGCGAGGGGCACAGGCGCGACCAGGACGGTCGCCAGATTCTGCGGATTACTATATTTCAGTAAAAAACAGTGGTTCTTCAATCGTATCACCTCCACGCATACGGTTTGGGTATGCGACAAGCCAAAGCCAGGAAAATTGCTCAACCCGGCTGGAAGTGGGCAACACAAAACTTGTGTGCTTATTGAATGAGCCGCGCGCGCCGCTTTATACCCACAACGGGTGGAAAAAGCAAAAGATAAATCTACGCTTTGCCAATGCCGTCAGGAAAAATTGCCGGGTCGTTTTATCCATAAATGTGCTGAGTAAGAAAAATCGCTGGCAATATGATTAAGGGTTAACCTAAAATAGCCGTCCAGATGTTAATCCATCTATACTGATTAACTGTTAGACTGCCTGTCGTTCAATCTGCGGCAAACTCCCTCAACATCAGCATATCGCACTGATGCGGGCGTCATCCAACAGCAGTCTGTACTATACGAATTATTTTTAGGGTGAAGAAAACATGGCTAAACACCTTTTTACGTCCGAGTCTGTATCAGAAGGGCATCCCGACAAAATCGCTGACCAAATCTCCGACGCGGTACTTGATGCGATCCTGGAGCAGGATCCGAAAGCGCGCGTAGCTTGCGAAACCTACGTGAAAACCGGCATGGTTCTGGTTGGCGGTGAAATCACTACCAGCGCATGGGTTGATATCGAAGAGATAACCCGTAATACGGTTCGTGAAATCGGCTACGTGCATTCTGATATGGGCTTTGACGCCAACTCCTGTGCCGTGCTGAGCGCCATCGGCAAGCAGTCTCCGGATATCAACCAGGGCGTTGACCGTACCGATCCGCTGGAGCAGGGTGCGGGCGACCAGGGCCTGATGTTTGGCTATGCCACCAACGAAACCGACGTGCTGATGCCAGCGCCTATCACTTACGCACACCGTCTGGTTCAGCGCCAGGCCGAAGTGCGTAAAAACGGCATGCTGCCATGGCTGCGCCCGGATGCCAAAAGCCAGATTACTTTCCAGTATGACGAAGGCAAAATCGTCGGTATCGATGCGGTAGTTCTCTCCACCCAGCATTCCGAAGATATTGAGCTGAAAACACTGCAAGAAGCGGTGATGGAAGAGATTATCAAGCCGGTTCTGCCTGCTGAATGGCTTAACGCTTCCACCAAATACCACATCAATCCAACCGGTCGTTTTGTTATCGGCGGCCCGATGGGCGACTGCGGCCTGACCGGACGTAAAATCATCGTTGATACCTACGGCGGCATGGCTCGTCACGGCGGCGGCGCGTTCTCCGGTAAAGATCCTTCTAAAGTAGACCGTTCTGCTGCATACGCCGCGCGTTACGTTGCGAAAAACATCGTGGCTGCAGGGCTTGCAGACCGTTGTGAGATTCAGGTTTCTTACGCTATCGGCGTTGCTGAACCGACCTCCATCATGGTTGAAACCTTCGGCACCGAGAAAATCTCAACCGAGCAGTTGACCCTGCTGGTGCGCGAGTTCTTCGACCTGCGTCCATACGGCCTGATCCAGATGCTGGATCTGCTGCACCCAATCTACAAAGAAACCGCTGCATACGGTCACTTTGGTCGTGAACATTTCCCATGGGAAAAAACCGACAAAGCCGCCCTGCTGCGTGAAGCCGCTGGCCTGAAATAATCCGCCACGCTTTTACCGTTCAAAGGCCAGCTCTGCTGGCCCCTGACTGATTTACCCTCAACCTGCACAGATTGAGCGTAAATCAGCAGAGAAAAAATAAG
>DALYUA010000519.1:0-2294 GCA_031993245.1 Buttiauxella sp.
TCGTGAATATAAACGTCGCAGATTTGTTAAACGGGAATTACATCCTGTTATTATTTGTGGTGCTGACCTTAGGGTTGTGCCTGGGTAAATTACGCCTTGGTTCAATCCAACTCGGTAATTCCATTGGTGTTTTAGTGGTCTCTTTATTACTGGGGCAGCAGCACTTCGCCATCAACACCGACGCCTTAAACCTTGGCTTTATGCTGTTCATTTTTTGCGTGGGCGTGGAGGCCGGACCAAACTTTTTCTCTATTTTCTTCCGCGACGGGAAAAACTACCTGATGCTGGCCCTGGTGATGGTGGGCAGCGCTATGTTGATTGCTCTGGGGCTAGGAAAGCTGTTCGGCTGGGATATCGGCCTCACCGCCGGGATGCTGGCAGGCTCCATGACATCCACTCCTGTGCTGGTAGGCGCCGGGGATACGCTGCGTCATTCCGGCATGTCGGGTGAGGCCCTCGCCTCCTCGCTTGATCACCTGAGCCTCGGCTACGCCCTTACCTACCTAATCGGCCTGGTTAGCCTGATAGTTGGCGCTCGCTATATGCCAAAATTACAGCATCAGGATCTGCAGACCAGCGCACAGCAAATCGCCCGTGAACGCGGCCTGGACACAGACGCCGCCCGCAAAGTCTATTTGCCCATTATTCGCGCCTATCGCGTCGGCTCCGAACTGGTCGCCTGGGCAGACGGTAAAAATCTGCGCGAACTGGGGATTTATCGCCAGACCGGTTGCTATATAGAACGCATTCGCCGCAACGGCATTCTGGCTAATCCGGATGGCGATGCGGTGCTGCAAAAAGGCGATGAAATCGCGCTTGTCGGTTATCCCGATGCGCATTCTCGCCTCGACCCCAGCTTCCGCAACGGCAAAGAGGTGTTCGATCGCGACCTGCTGGATATGCGCATCGTCACCGAAGAGATCGTGGTAAAAAACCACAATGCCGTTGGCCGCCGCCTCGGACAGTTAAAACTGACCGATCATGGCTGCTTCCTGAACCGCGTTATCCGCAGCCAGATTGAAATGCCCATTGATGACAATATCGTGCTGAACAAGGGCGATGTGTTGCAGGTCAGCGGCGATGCGCGGCGCGTGAAAACCGTGGCGGAACGTATCGGCTTTATCTCGATTCACAGTCAGATAACCGACCTGCTCGCCTTCTGCGCCTTCTTTATCATTGGCCTGATGATTGGAATGGTCACCTTCCAGTTCAGCTCATTCAGCTTCGGTATTGGTAACGCAGCAGGGCTGTTGTTCGCAGGTATTATGCTGGGCTTCCTGCGCGCCAACCATCCAACCTTCGGCTATATCCCGCAAGGGGCGCTGAACATGGTGAAAGAGTTTGGCCTGATGGTATTTATGGCGGGCGTGGGGCTGAGCGCGGGCAGCGGCATCGGCCACGTTGGGGCGGTTGGCGGGCAGATGCTGATTGCTGGCTTAATCGTTAGCCTCGTGCCGGTAGTGATTTGCTTCCTGTTCGGCGCTTATGTCCTGCGTATGAACCGTGCCCTGCTCTTCGGGGCGATGATGGGCGCGCGCACCTGCGCACCCGCAATGGAAATCATCAGCGATGTGGCACGCAGCAATATCCCGGCTCTTGGATATGCTGGCACCTACGCCATCGCTAACGTGTTGTTAACCCTGGCAGGTACGCTCATCGTCATCGTATGGCCAGGTTTGTGATCCGCATCATAGACAAAGAAAAATAGGTTTTTTTTATAACGGACAGAACTTTTTACGTAGGCGCTAGTCTTAATTAGTGCCACTGCTTTTCTTTGATGTCCCCATTTTGTGGAGCCCATCAACCCCGCCTCTTTGGTTCAAGGTTGATGGGTTTTTTATTGCCTGCGATCCTTCACTTGTTCAAAAAAGCACTACCTGTCTTCTTCCAGATGCAACTCACCAGGCCTCCTTTTACCTGGAAAATAATTCCTCATTAACACAACAATCATTACCGCAAACCCACCGCCCGCACAGACATACAGCACCCATGCGGGATCGTACTTGTCCGCCGCAAAGCCTGCGATAACCGGTAAAATCAGCGTAATAACAAGCTGTAAGCGCCAGGATTTCGCCATTGCGCTGCCGGTTAGTGAGGCGGGGAAAGTTCGCATGATATTCAGGGTCGCCAGCACGTAAACGATGTTTGTGAAGATATGCGCCGCGACAATCAGCAGCATGGCTATTCCTTGATCGTGCGTTACCGAAACCAGCGCGTAGCAGCAAATAAATAGCGCGAGGAAAACCACGAACACATTCAGCTTGCCGCTATAGCGCTTAAGCTGTGTTTCCGAC
>DALYUA010000520.1:0-2285 GCA_031993245.1 Buttiauxella sp.
CTTTTCAGCCCGATCGGTCAGCAGTTTTTGCGCTGAATAGCGCGACTGGAAGTGGTAAATGCCGAAAGCGAGCGAGAGAAAAATCAGAAGCGTCAGTGAAAGACGTGTGTTCATGTGGTGTTCCTGTTCCAGCGGCAAATCTCATATTCGACCTCGCGGCGATTCATCAGGCCTTTCCACCGCTTTCCTCCCGCCCAGGTCCATTTTTTTAAGCCTTCGCAGGCTTGTGCAAAACGTCCGGCGTTAAGGTCACGCAATAAGGTCGAATGCTGAAACGCTGAAATGCCAACGTTATAGCTAAAGGAGATTAATGCCGCTTTCTGGTACTCATCTGCGGGAACGGTAACGGCACGTTCCACCGCCCGGGCAAAGGGCTTTAGATCGTTGTTGAGTATCGTCAGACACTCTTCTGGCGTGTACTTTTTCCCTGGTACGATGTCCTTGCCGGTATGCCCGTAGCAAACAGTCAGCACACCTGCGACATCGTAATAAGGTGCGTAGCGCACGCCTTCAAGTTCTGGAATTATCACGCTTGCAAGCGACAGCGCGCTGGCCCCTGACAGGCCAAGTAAGGTTTTTTTTAGTCCGGGAGACATTGCCATTAGCTACCTGCCTGTTTGAGTGCCTCGCTTAGCGCTTTCGCCGTTGCGGGGAAATCCGCTACCGTTTTGCTGTGAAGCTCCTCCAGGTAGTCCTGAAGAAGCCGCGTTCGCTTTTCGTCCTCTTTGCGTTTGCGGTGCGCATCAATACGCCCGTTGATGTAAGAAGCCACTGAAACGCCTACGCTTATCAGGCCGAATATCATGTAGACCATATCCTGTGTCGTGATACCCAGACCGGCAGCCAAAGCTGCCAGCCACGCAGAACACTGCGTGACAATATTTCCTGGTTGGTCATTCATGCGAGTCTCTCTCACCTGCGGCATTGAGCCGGGGTTCGTATCATTCAGCGAGTTAGATAAAAGATATTCAGATCAGCGGGGTAGATTGAGCGTGACGCTTTTCTTTGCCACGGGCATCTGGCGATCCCGAAGGGTTTTTGGGTTGTGAGTGATAAATGCGGTGATTCTTCTGCTGCTGTTGTTCGCGCAAGCGCAGGTATTTCTCAGTATTCTGCTGGATTTGTAAACTGTATTCATTCACCGCTTCCAGCGCTTTGGCGACACGGTCTCTGGGTTTGCGGTTTAGCCTTAATATCGGCTGTGGTTCCGGTGTGGCGCAAAACCCGACTAACAAAGGGTTTGCGGTTTTCCAGGCCGCCTGCTTTGCCGCCCGGCGCTCGCGGCGGCGTGCCTGTGCATCCATACATCCTCCTGTCAATCAATTTTGGCGATATCCGGTTGATATCCCAAAATTTATTGCCGGGGTACTTGCCCTTTTTCAGGGCCGGTTGTTAAAGAGCGTTGGCTCATTTCTGAGCGCTTTGTCGTGCTGATGAATTAATATTGAACCAAAGGTACATAATCGTCAAGAACTAAAAGTACGAATTATTGATAAAATATTAAGCATCCACATTACGCGTTGATTAATAAGGGATTATTTTTACAGGCACGCCCGCCCTGGCATTACAGCAAGGTGGTAAGAAAGCTAACCCCAGAACTTACTCAGATAAGCAACTGGGGGCAGCACAGCGAATACATAGAGAAGATGTGTCAGGCGTGGCGGCGAATAGAATGGCTGTACATCACGCGTCCGATGATTTTCAGATGCTGTTCGTTCTCTTCACAGATTTTCCAGTCGGTATACTTAGCGTTATCCGACCGCACCAGCAGACTGTCGTGAGTCATTTGCAGGCGTTTAACCAGCAGTTGTCCTTTGTAAAGGAACACGTAGATACCGTCTCCCTGGAAATAATCTTTTGCGATATCGACAAAGATATAGTCGCCCAACTCAATGGTGCCGGACATGCTATCGCCCGTAACGGTTATCACCTTAATACTGTCCGCGGGGCGGTGACCAAAAAGCTCAAGCGCTTCCTGACTGTCGTAAACGATATGATTGATGGTTTCGGTCACTTCGCTGGAAATCAAGCGACCCGGGCCGGCGCTGGCTTCAATATCCAGCACATCAATACGAAACCCCGGTTCTGGTTGCGGCGTGTAAAACGGCCCGCCTGCGTTTTCATTAGGCACCGAAGCATGTACGGATTCACGGCGCTCATCAGCAAAAACGCCTTCATTGCCATGTTGCAGCCACAGCACATCCGCGTTTAAAAACGTGGCCAGTTCATACATTTTATCCTGACGAGGAATGGCCTCAGCGTTGAGCCATTTACTTACTGCTTTT